>NZ_CATXCO010000248.1:0-3298 GCF_958366745.1 uncultured Romboutsia sp. | reverse complement strand
CCTACATCAGGTATAGCATTTTTTACGTATAAAAAAGGGGGAAATAAATGAAAAACTATAGAGTACCAACATTAACAATAGCTGGTTCTGACTCTTCAGGGGGAGCAGGTATACAAGCTGATTTAAAAACATTTTCTGCCATAGGAACATATGGAATGAGTGTAATAACTGCAATAACAGCACAAAACACAGAAGGGGTATTTGATGTTGAGGAGTTAAGTTCTGAAATTATAAAATCACAAATAAAGGCAGTTTGTGAAGATATACCACCAAAAGCAATAAAAATTGGAATGGTATCTTCTCCTAAAATTATTAAGGATATTGTAGAATCTTTAGAAATATATCCTTGTGAATATGTTGTAGTTGATCCTGTAATGATTTCAAAAAGTGGGTATTCACTTCTAAGACCAGAAGCTAAAGAAAATCTAATAAAATATCTTATACCAAAAGCATACATAGTAACACCTAATGTACCTGAAGCAGAAGAAATAAGTAATATAAAAATAAAAACTATTGAAGATATGAAAAAAGCAGGAAATATAATATTAAATATGGGACCTAAATATGTACTTATGAAAGGTGGACATTTAGAAGGGGACTGTGTAGATGTACTTATAGGCAAAGATATGTTTGAAGTATTTAAAGGTGAAAGAATAAATAGGAAAAATACTCATGGTACAGGATGTACTATATCTTCAGCTATAACATCTCATTTAGCTTTAGGATATGATATAAAAGAATCTGTAAGACTTAGTAAAGAATATATTACAGAAGCAATAAAATATAGCTTTGACATAGGTCATGGGGTTGGACCAGTTCATCATTTTTATAAAGAGGATAAATAGGGGGGAATAAATATGTTTAATTTAATTGATAAAGTAAAAGAAGGTAATCCTTTAGTATTACATTATACAAATAATGTAACTATAACAGATTGTGCAAATACAACACTTGCCATAGGAGCTAGTCCTTTGATGAGTTTTTCATATGAGGAAGTAGAGGATATAGTTAAGGTTTCAAATTCTGTAGTAATTAATATTGGAACTATGAATAGTGAATTACTTGATTTATATGTTTTAGCAGGTAAAGCAGCAAATAAATATAATAAGCCAGTTATATTAGATCCTGTTGGGGTATTTGCAACAAATGCAAGAACTGAAATTACAAATAAATTATTAAATGAAGTTAAGTTTGATGTAGTTAGAGGGAATATATCTGAAATTCAATTTTTAGGTGGTTTAAATGTAAAAGGAAAAGGTGTAGATTCATTTGATGATGGAGCTGACTCTAGTGAGATAGTAATAGAAGTTGCAAAAAAGCTAGAATGTGTAGTAGTTGCATCTGGTAAAACTGACTTAATAAGTGATGGAAACATTCTTTATAAAATTCAAAACGGAAGTGCAAAGCTTAAATACATAACAGGTACAGGATGTATGAGTACAAGTTTAATAGCTAGTCTTTTACCATGTACTGATAAAGCAATTGAAGGAGCAGTAATTGGAACTCTTGCCATGTCTTTAAGTGGGGAGTTAGCAGATAAAGAAAATCCACCAATAGGTACATATAAAACTTTACTTTATGACAACTTATTCTCATTAAGTAAAGATGTTCTTGAGAAATATGCAAGAATAGAAATAGAGCAAATTAATTAATCATTAAGGGAGATTTTATATGATAAATAAAGATGAATTAAAAAATGCTCTTAAATTATACTTAGTTACAGACTCAGAGATATTAAAAGGACGAGATTTTTATAAGTGTATAGAAGATGCCATAAAAGCTGGTGTTACAATGGTGCAATTAAGAGAAAAGAATGCTGATGGAAAAGAGTTTTTAGAAAAAGCAATAAAGCTTAGACAAATTACTAAAAAATATAATGTAACTTTTGTAATTAATGACAGAGTTGATATCGCCATGATTGCTGATGCTGATGGAGTTCATGTGGGACAAAGTGATATAGATGCAATGTCTATTAGAAAGCTTATTGGAGAAGATAAAATAATAGGTGTTTCTGCTAGAAATGTTGAAGAAGCAAAAATAGCAAAAGAAAATGGTGCAGACTACTTGGGAATAGGAGCAATGTTTTCTACTTCAACAAAAGATGATGCAAAAGAAGTTTCCTTTGAAACACTAAGACAAATCACAGAAAAAGTAAATTTACCCTTTGTACTAATTGGAGGAATAACACTTGATAATGTTGATAAATTAAAACAATTTAATCCAGATGGATATGCATTGGTATCTGGTATTCTAGCAGCTGATAATATAGGAAAAAGGGTAGGGGACTGGTTGAATAAAATATAAAGATTTTAATTAAATAAAATAAATTTATAGTTTACAAATTAAAACATATGGTAGATAATAATACAATATCATAAAATAATTATAAGTAAAAATATAATAGGAGAATAGTTTATGAAAATAAATAGAAATGATGAATGTTGGTGTAATAGTGGACTTAAATATAAAAAATGCCATATGGAATTTGATGAAAAATTAAAATCTTTAAAGGAAAGAGGATTTGAAGTTCCTTCTCATAATATAATAAAAACAAAAGAGCAAATAGAAAAAATAAAAGAAAGTGCAAAAATAAACAATGCAGTACTAGACTTAGTAGCTGAAAATATAAAGGCAGGAATGACTACTGAAGAAATAGATAAACTAGTACATGACTTTACAATATCTCAAGGTGCTATACCTGCACCACTTGGATATCACGATTTCCCTAAAAGTGTATGTACATCTATAAATGATGAAATATGCCATGGTATACCAAGTTCTGATAGAGTATTAAAAGACGGTGACATAATAAATGTAGACGTATCTACTATATATAACGGATACTACTCAGATGCGTCAAGAATGTTTATGATAGGAAATGTTAGTGAAGAAGCTAAGAGATTAGTTGAAGTAACTAAAGAATGTTTATATAAAGGTATAGAAGCAGTTAAACCATGGGGACACTTAGGAGATATAGGTGCAGCAATCGAAGCTCATGCTAAAGCTAATGGTTATTCTGTTGTTGAAGAGTTTGGAGGACATGGAATAGGATTAGAATTCCATGAGGATCCTTTTGTTTATCACTATAAAGGGGCAAAGGGAATGGTATTAGTTCCAGGTATGATATTTACAATAGAGCCTATGATAAATCAAGGTGAGCCAGATTTATATATAGATGCAGATAATGGATGGACATCATATACTGATGATGGAAAGTTATCAGCTCAATGGGAGCATATGATTTTAGTTACTGAAGATGGGGTTGAAATTTTATCTAAGTAATGTATAAAGTTTATGA
>NZ_CATXCO010000247.1:0-3311 GCF_958366745.1 uncultured Romboutsia sp. | reverse complement strand
TCTAATAATGAAATGAGTAAACCAGATGGTGAAAAATTAAGATTTACTTTTGCAGGAAGTATTTACTTTGATAGAATGAAGGAATTAGGTTTTTATAGTACAGATAGTAATGTTGCGTTAGAAAGAGTTAGAAATGCTAGTTTAGAAGGACTATATGATAAAAAAGTAATAGGGTAGTATAAAAGGTGTAGCTCTTGCTGCACCTTTTATATATAAAAGCTTTCTATTAAATTAGGTAAATAATATTCTTTTAATTTTAAATATTCATCTTTTGTTAATTCAAACCTATGACATGTATTTCCAGAAGCTTTAGTCTTAAAAGTATTAATATATTTAAATCCTAAATTTTCAAGAGATTTAGGTGTATACTTATTTTTTGCATAAGTTAAAGCAATAAGCTTATCTAAATTTAAAAGCTCAAAACCAGTTATAAGCGTAATCACAGTTAATTCAGTAGCGAAATTATGACCCCAGTACTTAGGATTAATACAAATACCTATTTCGGAACTTTTTGAATTAGGGTCAATGTTGTTTAAACCTATATTTCCTATAACTTTATTATCGTGCTTATAGTAGATAGCATAGTTACCTATATTTCCTTTTTTATAATTATTAATAAAAAAAGATTTTATAAAAATTTTAGTCTGAAGAATGTTTTTGTGAGTGCTAAACGATAAATATCTAAGTACTTTTTCTTGGCTAAAGTACTCAAAAAAATCAGGGGCACCCTTAAGTGTAGCAGGTCTAAGTATAAACTTGGGAGTTTCGATGATTTTCATCTGAGGATATTTTGAATCTGAAATCTTATATCAAAATAAATAGTCCATATCTTTAAACTCTTCATTTATATTTTCTATTTTATATATATGAAATATTTATAAAAAGGTTAATTAAACTAAATACACTAAATAATTACATAAAAATTATGCATTAGTGTATATAGTAGAGAAGGTTAAAGTATATAGAAATGATAGAGCAGGAATATTGAAAGTAGTAAAAGATAAGATTTGAATAATATATTGTAACAAATATTATAAATGAGAATAGTATATATTATAAATAAATTTATTTATAAATAAAAGAGTATATACTCATTATCTATCTTTTTGTAGCATAGCAAATAGGCAAATAAACTGTAAAATACAGCTAGAAAGAAAGTTGAGAACCAAACTACACTAATTATATATGTATATATATCTTACTAAAACTACTACCTGTAGTAAAAAATGAAAAATAAGCTATTTAATGAGTAGCTACAAAAAGATAGTGAAAAAGCTAGGATTGTTTCCTAGCTTTTTATTGTAACAACAACTATCTCAAAATAGAAATTAATATCGTTTTAATATAAATAGTTTTTCATCAGTATTTAAATATGACGTATTGAATTTTTTATACCATATCTTTCAATTTTTGAACCTAAAACAATTCTACATAGATTCATTCCTAGATTTACAATTTTTATGTATAATTATTTATTTTAATTATTGGATATAAATTAATTTAGCAACTAAAGAAATTAGAATAAATGACGTATATTATTAAATAAAACTTTGAGATAAGTAACTTTACTAATTAAAAGGTATATCATATAATAAAAAATATATGTAATAATTTGGAAAGGAGATATGGGTATGAAAGGTAAAATAGCATTAGCAACATTGGCAATGATACCTATGACAGCTAATAATGCATATGCATCGAATATAGGTACAGTGACAGCATCTTCTTTAAATGTAAGAAGTGGACCTAGTACAAGTTATACAGTAGTAACAACTGTAAAGAAAAATGATAAAGTTAATATATTACAATCATCTAATGGATGGTATAAAATAGAGACTTCATCAGGTAAGCAAGGATGGGTGTCATCTTCATATATATCAGCATCAAATAGCAATACAAATAATAGTACTAATAATAATACACAATCAAATATAGCTATAGTAAACACGGATGGACTAAACTTTAGAAATGGTGCAGGGACAAGTTATAGTATAATAAAGGTTTTAAATAAAGGCGAAAAAGTAGAGGTAATATCAGAAAGTAACGGATGGTCAAAAGTAAAGCATGATTCAAGATTAGGTTATGTTGCAAGTCAATATATAGATAAAGCTACTACAAATTATACAATAAAGGAAGTAAATACAGATGGATTAAATGTAAGAACGGGTCCATCAACAAGTTATGCAACCATAGGAAAGTTAAACAAAGGGACTAGAGTAGAAGTAATATCAGAAAGTGCTGGATGGTCAAAAATTAACTATAATAATAAAACTGCATATGTATCGAGTGGATATCTAAAGGCAGTATCAACAAGCACACCAGATACAAAACCAGAAGATACAACACAACAATACAAGGAAATAAAAGTAGTAAATACAGATGGATTAAATGTAAGAAAAGGACCATCAACAAGTTATGAGTCAATAGGAAAGATAGATAAAGGAACGAGCGTAGAAGTAATATCAGAAAGTGATGGATGGTCAAAAATAAATTACAAAAATACAACTGCATATGTTGCAACAAGGTATTTAGACAAAATAAGTAGTAATGAGCAAGTACCACCTGTAGTAGGTGGAGAGAGTACGGAAAATGTAAGTGGAGCAACTATATACTACAAAGCGCTAAATTATACACTTCAAAACCATATAGATGCTCAGTATAAAAAAGCATTAGAGGGTGGTAATGTTATATCATCAAGTATATCAAGAATGAGTGAAGAATTGACTACTTCTATGCCACAGAGTAGAGCCTTTGTAACTCCTAGTAAAGCTGATTTAGAATACTACCTAAATCCAAAAAACTTTACAAATAGTGACAAAGGTATGATGCAATTTTTAAGACTTGATACATATAAAGGTGGAATAACGGAGAGTGAATTAAACTCGTATTTAAATTCATTACCAAAAGTAAATGGTAAAAATACAGTATTTTATAATCAAGGTAAAGCATTTATAAATGCAGCTCAAAAATATGATATAGATTTAGTATACTTAGTTTCTCATGCTATGTGGGAAACAGGATATGGAAAATCAGTACTTGCTCAAGGACAAACCATAACGAGCTATAAGGGTAAACCTCTAGATAAACCAGTTACTGTATATAATTTCTTTGGAATCGGTGCAATAGATAAGAGTGCAAATGTTTCAGGTGCAGAAGCATCATATTCTAATGGATGGACTAGTATTGAAAAAACTATAGAGGGGTCAGCTAAATGGATAAGTGCTAACTATATAAATAGTTCAAAGTACAACCAAAATACTATATATAAAATGAAGTTTAACTATGATTACATTTGGCATCAATATGCAACA
>NZ_CATXCO010000246.1:0-3322 GCF_958366745.1 uncultured Romboutsia sp. | reverse complement strand
CAGTATCAGGAGAATAAGTAATATAATGAGAAGTAACAAAGAAAATAGCCTTTACATTCTTTTCTTTTAAAACATCTAAAATTTGTTCAGTATATCCATTTTCATATCCTTCATCAAAAGTTAAATACAATGACTTAACATTTGGTGATTTAGGACCATTATAAATTGCATCATAATCACTTAATTTAAAGTTTAATTTATCATTAATATCAGGTGTTCTAGATTCATTGTTAGGTATAAAAAACCAATTTATACAAGTATTATCCAAACCAGTAGATTTAGTTTCTAATCTTTTATTATTTAAACCATTATAAATATTTGTACCCATCCTAGAACAACCATACAAAGAAGTACATAAAGATAATACAAGTAAAATAGATGTAAGTTTCTTCAAAAATAGCACCTTCTTTATTAAAAATTAAATCTTTATATTGATTATGATTCCATGCAACAGTTACATTATAAGTGGAAAATTTATTAAAATTATGAATTAAAATAAAAAAATAGCTAGACATATCTAGCTATTTTTATTTTAAATTTATCATATAATTACCTAATATAGCTTAAAAATAATTAAACTAATATTTCTTTTATTATTTAATCATTATTTACTGGAAGTATTATTATAAACTCACTACCTACGCCAACTTCACTTTCTACATATATATCTCCACCGTGAAGTGTTATAAGCTGCTTACTTATAGTAAGTCCTAAACCACTTCCTCCTTTTAATTCAGCACTTTTATCTACAACTTGATTAAATCTATCAAATATTAGCCTTTTATTTTCTTCACTAATACCTATTCCACTGTCCTTTACAGATATCTTCACTTTATCATCTAAGTCTTTTATAGTAACTTCAATTAATCCACCTTCAGAAGTAAATTTAACAGCATTACCAACTAGATTTATAATGCATCTTTCTATTTCTGTTTTATCACATCTAACAGTTTTTTCTTCTACATCTGTATCAAAGATTAATTCAATTCCTTTTTCCTCAATATAGTCTTTCATATCAAGTACAGTTTCTTCTACTAAATAAACTATATCCTCATCTTTTTTAGTTAATACATAGCTATTATTTTCAATTTTTGAATTATCAATTAGATTATTAATTAAATTTAATAACCTAGAAGTATTTCTATCCATTATATCCATATAATAAGATAGTTTTTCAGGCGTTATAAATACTTCTTTTTTGCAAAGATTTTTTATTAATTGATTGATGCTAGTTAAAACATTTAGAGGTGTTCTAAGCTCATGGGATAGATTAATAAAGTAATTATTTTTATTTTGTTCTAATGTTAGTACCTTTTTGAATAATTCCATATTTTTATCCATCTGATATCTTAAATCAACAGTTTTTTCATTAACCAATCTATCTAGTTTGTCTACCCTGTATTGATTTCTAATTAACCACACGACTATTAATAATAAATATAAACACATTGCAAGTTTACTTTTCCAAAAATGAGGTTTAATAGTAAACTTAACTATACTTTCTTCTCCTACAACTCCATGCTGTGTTTTAGCTTTTATTCTTAATGTATAATCACCTTCACTTAAATTTGCAAATTCAATAGAGTTATTTTCTGTTTCGTTCCAATCATTAGATAAACCATCTAATTTATAGTAGTATTTAGTTGTTTTGGTATAATCATCTGTAAAAAAACTTATTTTTATATTTTTTTCATTATACTTAAGTTTAGTATTAGATATATCTTTTTTGTTTACTCCATTTACTTCAACTCTATCAAGTATAACCTTTGGTTTAAATTTTGATACCTCTATATTATCAGGATTAAATACATTAAATCCATTTATCCCACCAAAGTACATATAACCGTTATTACTATCTTTAAAACAAGCTCTTCCGTTAAACTCATTAGATTGAAGGCCATCTATTATAGTAAAATTCTCAAATGTATTTTCTTTAGTGCAAAGTTTAGATATACCTCCATTTGTACTCATCCATATATTATTATTATCATCAACCAATATACCATATATAGTATTATCTATAAGTCCATCTTTTTCTGTATACCTTTTAAAAGTATCTTTTTTCACATCAAGAATATTTAATCCATAGCCTGTTCCAACTAGTACATTTCCATTTAAATCCTCATTTATAAAAATTATACAGTCATTGCTTATACTCGTTTCATTATTCTTAATATTTTTATATATTTTATATTCCTTAGTATTTGGATTAAATTTTATTAATCCTCCTCCTAAAAAACATCCTATATAATAATTTCCTTTTGAATCTTCATAAATAGATCCTATAAATTTATCCGTTACTTCCATATCATCAAGTATATATGTAATATCTATAAGTTTATTATTTGAATCTAATACTACTAGTCCATTATTAGTTCCTATAAATAAACAACCTTTAGAGTCTACAAACAAACATGTTATTAGGTTTGATGGTAAACCTTCTTTTGTTGTATAATTTGTTATATTATAATTTTCACCATTTTTGACTAAAATAGATAAACCATTATTAGTTCCTATAAATACCTTATCTTTATATCCAGTTATATCATGTATTTTATTACTAATTAAATTACTATTTTCTGTATTTAAATACTTAATTTCTTGACCATCCATGATATTTACGCCTTGTTCACTAGTTCCCATCCATAATAGATTGTCATCATCTTTATGTATACCATAAATTGAATCTCCACTTAGACTATTATAATCATATGGATCTGACTTAAAATGTAAAAAGTTAGTATTTGGATTAAATGTAGATATTCCTTTACTCGTACCTATCCATATAAGTCCACTTTTATCTTTAAACAAGCAAATTACTGAATTATCTATTAAGGTATTTCTCTCATATGCTTTTTTACTATATGATTTAAATTTTTCAGTTTCATAATCAAAAGCACAAATACCTTTATCTGTAGCAATCCAAAGCTTACCATTTGAATCATTTATTGCATCTCTTATATTATCACTTGATATTGAAAATTCACTTGTACTATTTTTATAGTTCTTTATGGTTTTATCATTTAAGTTAATTCTAAATAATCCATTACCTAGAGTACAAACCCATAGGCTCCCTTTTGAATCATCATATACATTATATACTGCAAAATTTCCTATAGTATCTTTATAATGTTTTACTAAGTTTAAATACTTATCTAATTCTATAAGACCTTTATTAGTACCTACCCATATATGACCATTAGAATCTTCTTTTACCGAATATATATATTGGCTTTGAAGCTGATTTTCTTTTGACATAATACTATTGAATGTATCTTTTTCTTCATCGTATAAATTGACTCCATTTATGCAAAAAACAATA
>NZ_CATXCO010000245.1:0-3368 GCF_958366745.1 uncultured Romboutsia sp. | reverse complement strand
ATTATTTGAAGCTTGTGCATCAGGTGGAGGAAGAATAGATTTAGGAATGCTTACACACTTTGATGATTTCTGGACTAGTGATAATACAGATGCATATGATAGATTATTTATACAAAATTCATACTCTCATATATACCCTATAAAGGCTATGAGAGCTTGGGTTACTGATTGTCCTAATTTCTTATCAAAGAGAGTTATACCTATGGAATTTAGATTTGATAGTTCTATGATGGGAACACTTGGAGTAGGATGTAACTTACTTAAATTAAGCGAAGAAGAATTGAATATATGTAAAGAAAAAATAGCTAGATATAAAGAGATAAGACATATAGTTCAAGATGGGAAATTCTATAGACTACAAGGAAACTTAGTAGATAATGAGTACCATGTATTTGAATATGTAAATAAAGATGAGGCTTTATTATTTGTATTCTTGCCACAATCTAAAGTAGGTCATAGATTTACAACTATAAAGCTAAGAGGACTTGATGAAAATAAAGATTATAAATTTAATTTATTTGGTCAAGATATAGTTAAATCAGGTAGATACTTAATGAATCATGGTTTAACTGTTAAACTAGAAGGTGATTACGCTAGTTTAGTTCTTTATATAAAAGAAGTTTAATAATAAAAGGATATCCAATGGATATCCTTTTATTATTATTATATTAAAACATATAGAATAGATATTGAATTATAACGTATAGTGCAGATAAGCCAACTAATCCATATATTATACGGCTTATTGTACTGATATTTCCGAAATTTCCACTACCTGCTAAAATAGCAGCAACTAAGTCAAATTTAAATAAGCTGACAAGACCCCAGTTGACTGCACCTATTAATACTAATGTCAAAGCAATATTATAAAGTATACCCATAGTTATCATGCTAAGATTTACCTAAATGGTTATCTTAACATTTCACCTCCTGTGTAGATTAATAGTACATTTAATATTTTCTCCGAGATTATTAAAAATATGTAAAATATAGAAAAACTTTAAATAAATAAAAGAAACTATAAAAAACAAGTAATATATATAGAAAAACATAAATGTGACATAAAAATACAAATCACATTTCAAATATTCGATTATTAATTATATTTTAAATTGTTTGACAATTTGGATGTATATAATATATTATTAACACATAGAAATAATTTTTTACGTTATAAACTATGTTATATATAAAAGGGGGAATAAAAATGAACAGTTCAGTAGCACAAAAGACTGAGAAAAAAACAGCTCTACAAAAGTTTCTAGACTTTGTGGAAATAGGAGGGAATAAGCTTCCACATCCCGTAACATTATTTGCAATGTTATGTGTTGCAGTTGCGATAATATCTGCAATAACTGCTGCAATGGGAATCGAAGTAACAACAGAAATAATAAATAGAGCTACTAATGAAATGGAAGTTCAAACAATAAAAGCTGTATCACTTCTTAATGGTGATGGATTTAAGTATATGATAGAAAATGCAGTATCTAACTTTACTGGATTTGCTCCACTTGGAGTTGTTTTAGTTGGTATGTTAGGTATAGGAATAGCAGAAAGTTCTGGATACATAGGAACATTACTTAAGAAGGTAGTTAGTATAACTCCAGCTAAGTTAATAGTTCCAACAGTAGTATTTTTAGGTATAATGTCAAATATGGCATCTGATGCAGGGTATGTAATACTTATACCACTTGGAGCATTAATATTTATGGCTTATGGAAAACATCCACTTGCAGGTATAGCAGCAGCATTTGCTGGGGTATCTGGAGGATTTAGTGCAAACTTACTTATAGGTACTATAGACCCAATGTTAGCAGGTTTAACTAATGAAGCTGCACATATAATAGACCCAACAGTAAATATAACTCCAACTGCAAACTACTTCTTCATGTGTGCATCAACATTCTTAATAACTATACTTGGTACTTTATTAACTACTAAAGTTATAGAGCCAAGATTAGGTAAATATGAAGGGGAAACAATAACTGGAGGTTCTGATTTACAAAATTTAAGTGATAAAGAAAAGAAAGCTATGACAGCTGCAAACTTAACTTTCGTAGCAATGGTAGTTGGATTAGTAGCATTAATATTAATGCCAAACTCATTCTTAAGAAACTTAGAAGCAGATAGTTTCCTAAATTCAATAGTAGACCATTCTCCATTTATGAATGGACTTATACCAATAGTTGCACTTTTATTCTTTGTTCCATCAGTAGTTTATGGTAAAATAGCTGGAACAGTTAAAAATGAAAAAGAAGTAGCATCTCATATGAGTAAAGCAATGAGTTCAATGGGTGGATACTTATGCTTAGCATTCGTTGCATCTCAATTTATAAGTTACTTTAACTATACTAACTTAGGAACTATAATAGCTGTTACTGGTGCGTCAATATTAGAATCTGCAAATATAGGAACAATACCACTTCTTATAGGATTTATATTAATAACAGCAGTTATAAACTTATTTATGGGATCAGCTTCAGCTAAATGGGCAATAATGGCACCAGTGTTTATACCAATGTTCTTAAAGTTAAATATAGACCCTGCAATAGTTCAAACTGCATATAGAATAGCAGATAGTTCAACTAACTTAATATCACCACTTATGAGTTATTTTGCAATGATTATAGTGTTTACTCAAGTTTATGATAAGAAGGCTGGAATAGGAACAATAACATCTATGATGTTACCTTACTCAATGACATTCTTAATAGCTTGGAGTTTAATGCTTATAGTATGGGTATCACTTGGAATACCAGTAGGATTTTAGTTAATATATGAAAGTGCCTAATAAATAGGCACTTTTTTTATGTCTAAGGAAACTATGATATGAAATTTTTGTTAATACTTTCTAAATAGAAAGGATATCAATAATTTTAATATAACCAGACTTTACAAAAGGAATTTACCTATAAATATAGTTTAAACCTAATATGTATGATAAAATAATAGATTAATAAATCTAATATAAAGAGGTAGTTATATGAACTATAAATTTGGGCTTCCTGTTGAAATAATATTTAAATGTGGGGCAGTTAAAAATATAAATAAAGTAATAAAAGATAATAATTTTAAAAAAGGAATACTAATATCTAGTGAGAGATTTATAAAAAGTGAATATGGTTATGAAATTATACAACTATTGAATGAATATATAGAAAATATACATTTTGGAATAAGCGCAAATCCTACAATAGAAGATGTAGAATTAACAACTAAAGCTATAAAAGATAGTAATGTAGACTTTGTTATAGCATTAGGTGGAGGAAGTATACTAGATTGTGCAAAGATATCTTCTTGTATGGCAGCTATGGATACTAATATAAGATATTTCCTAGAAAATAAATTAGAGATTAATAAAAATATAC
>NZ_CATXCO010000244.1:0-3381 GCF_958366745.1 uncultured Romboutsia sp. | reverse complement strand
TTAAATAACTCTATAACATTAAAGAAGACACAATAAGTTAAATTTATATTTAACTTATTGTGTCTTCTAAAAATCTTTGAAATACTTTTAATATTTTATTTAGTTCATCTTCATTATAGTAAAAATGTCCAGACTTCTCTAAATTTATAATTTTATAATCATTTTTCAAATTTTTATAAAATAAATTTAAACTTTTATTACTAACAAGTTCATCTTTTTTAGTATGTATAATTAATGTTGGTATAGCTATGTTTTTAAGCTCTCTCTTCACCATTACTATAAGCTCAAATAAATCTTTATATCTTGGTATCCATCTAGCATAAGTTACTAATGAACTTCTATCAACACTCAATGCATTATAAGCATATTTAGTTAATGTATCTTCATCTTTAATTTTCCCTAAAGCTATTTTTATACTACTTATCATCATATCAAATCGTACATGTACCTTAAGTGGAGTTGATATTAATATAAGTGATTTTACTTTATTTTTATATTTTAATGATAACAGTATTGATAATAATCCTCCCATAGAATGACCTACTAATATTATATTTTCGTACTTATCTTTGTACTTTAATATCTCTTTTTCCACAGAATTTATCCATTTTTTCATACTACTATTAGCAAATTTTTTACCACTTCCTCCATGCCCATCAAGTAGAATTGCTGAATATGAAAAACCTTTATTATATACAACCTCTGTAAATTTTCTAAACTGCTTAGGACCTTCTAGTATTCCATGTACAAATATTACCATAGTATTTGATTCTTTATTTTCATATAAAAATGGTGCCTGACTATATTTTTTTATATTCATATTCTACCCCTTATTAGACCTTAGATTATATACTTAATAATATCATTAAAAAATATTTATAAAAATATTCATATATATTTTTATTATTTATATACAATATAAAAAGTGCCTTAAAATTAATTAAGACACTTTTATACATTAATTAAATACATTTATTAAATTTTTAAATACATCTTTGTCAGCTTTAATTTTCTTTTCATCACCAACAACACATATAAAATCTTTCTTCATTATATCTTCTATAAGCTTATTATACTCTTTTATAGTTTCAACATTTGTATCTAAAACTTCATCTCTTTCTCTCTGTCTATCTTCTTTAGTTATGCCTCTCATATACATACCAAGAGCTTTTTCACCCTTAGATGCTGGAGTTAGTGGCATATCTAAATTACTTATAGTCCCTATAATATATTTTGTCATTTCTCTATCTGAAACATCAAATGATTTTATAAAATCTGGTGCTTCATTGAAAGCCTTAAGGGTTTCAGTTAAGTTAGGATCTCTATAAGATACAAATGCCATATTACCAGTTCTTGCAATAGTTGACATACATCCATATGCTCCACCCTTAACTCTTACTCTGTTCCATAAATAATCGTATCCAAGGATAGTTTTTAATACTAATAAACTTCCGTTATAGTCATATCCAAGCTTTTTAAAATTGTATCCTTTACATACATAATCTACATTAGCAGGAGTCATTAATCCTTCATTTTTTTGTTCTTCATTAAATGTATAATCATTATTATTTAATGCTTCAGCAGATAATACATCAACAACTTTGTTCATATTTTCTTTTAATAAGTTTAATTCCTTATCTTCACCAGTTATAAATACCATTAAATTATTTTTATTAAATATAGTATTTTGTAATTCGTATAATTTAGATTTTAAGTTTTCTATTTTATTGTCAAAATCATTTTCTATATCTTTTAAGAATTTATAATAATCATATCCTGATATTTTTTCCATATATGACGCTGCAGGTGAGAAATATGAAGCAACTCTTCCAACTGCAACTTGGTGCCCTGCTTGCATAAGCATCATTTCTATTCTTGAAATAAGCTCTCTTATTACTTCTCTTATTCTCTTGTTATCTTCAAATAAAGAGTTTTTAACTATATCAGCCATTATTTCCATAGATTTGTATATCTTATCATCCATAACCTTAGTGCGTACTTCTAAGAATGGATAGTATTTATTTTCATCTTTATCATTTCCATATACGTTATTTCTAAAGTACATATCACCAGTATTTATAAGTATTTCATTAGATAGTTCTTTATAGTCATAAGTTTTAGTATCAACTTTTGCAAGTAAATTACCTAATAAACTAAAGTATGGTATATCTTCTTCTGCTATACATTTTCCATAGAACATAAAGTTTAAGTAAGCAATATTGCTTGTAAATGTATTACAATGAAGTATTTCTATATCATTATGTTTAACCTTATTTATAGGTAAATCTTCAACTTCTTTTCCTATATCGTCTAAACTAAGTAGCGGTATAGTTTCTAAAAGTTCTGGTGAATCTGGTGTACTTTGACGAAGTATTAAGTTGTTAGTTTCTTCAACTATTTTATTTAATTCTTCTTCACTTAAACTATTTTTATAGTTTTCTAATTTTTCTTTTAACTCATTTTCTTCTCTTTGTGCTAATCCTTTTTCTGGTTTTAATGTAAGTAGAGATGCATGAGTATTGTCTAACATATATTTTTTAATAAGTGCTTCAAAATGATTAGTATTAAGAGACTTCTTAACATTTTCTATAGCGTGTTCATATTTTATATGCATAAGCGGATCTCCACCATATAGCCAACTATCCATAGCATTCATATAATATACTAATCCTTTTGGATATCCACCTGTATCTGCTTCTCTTAATCTAAATTCAAATGCATTTATACACCCTTCTATAAGCTTTTTATCTATTCCATTTTTTACAATATCATTAAGTGTATCATAAACTACTTTTCTAAATTCTTCTTTTTTACTAACATCACTATTTTTAGCTATTATACTAAATACAGGTTGAAGTATTCCTCCATCAAAGCTACCAAAAACATCTTTTCCTATTTCTGCATCAAGTAGAGCTTTTTTAAGTGGTGCACCTTCTGCCTCAAGAAGTATATATTCTAATAAATTTAAGTCCATATAAACTTCTTCATCAGTTGATCTTCCTGTTACATAGTTTAAAGCTAAGAAAGTTTTTTCACTATCATCATCTTCTTCAGATATTGAGTAAGTATACTCCACATCTTTTATGCTATTATATTTTTCTTGTGGCTTAATTTCTGCATCTATTTCTTTTCTATCAAAATCAGCTAAGTATTCTTCATTTATGAATTTTAAACATTTTTCTAAATTCATATCTCCATATAAGAATATATAACTATTAGATGGATGATAGTATTTTTTATGTGTATCTATAAATTGTTCATATGTTAAATCAGGAATATACTTTGGATCTCCTCCTGATTCATTTGAATAAGTGTTATCTGGGAACAATGTTTCTTGGATTTTTCTCATTAGTATTCCTTCAGGAGATGAGAAAGCACCCT
>NZ_CATXCO010000243.1:0-3389 GCF_958366745.1 uncultured Romboutsia sp. | reverse complement strand
AATACCCCCGTCGTAAAATCCGACGGGGGTATTTTCACTCAACTAATTATGCTATTTTATAGTCTTCTTCCTTTAAAAGCTTCGCAGCTTCTTTATCTAATATTAAAACTATATCACTATGAAACTGCAATATAGATGCTGGTACTTCGGGCACTACTTTTCCATATACAGTATTGTAAATAGCTTCAGCCTTATTTTCTCCTGTTGCAATTAACATTATTTTTCTACTTTTAAATATTGATCCAACTCCCATTGTTATTGCTTTTTTAGGAACATCTTCTATATTATCAAAGAATCTTGAGTTTGCTTCTATTGTAGAGTCTTCTAACTGTACTAAATGAGTTCCCTTTTCAAAGTTTATTGTTGGCTCATTAAACCCTATATGTGCATTGTTTCCTATTCCTAATACTTGTATATCTACTCCACCAGCTTCTTTAATTAACTCATCATATCTTTCACATTCAGCATCAACATCATCTGTCATACCATTTGGTATGTGTATATTTTCTGGATTTATATTTATATGGTCAAATAAATTTTTATACATAAAATAATGATAACTTTGGTCATTTTCTTTAGGTAATTTATAATATTCATCTAAATTAAATGTTCTTACTTCTGAAAAATCAATATCCCCTTTTTTATTAAGACTTACTAAATTTTCATACATTCCTATAGGTGTAGAGCCTGTTGCAAGACCTAAAACTGAATTTGGCTTTAAAGTTACTTGACTTAATATCATTTGTGCAGCTTTTTTACTTACTTCTTCATAATTTTCACAAACTATTATTCTCATATAATCCACCTCAATTTAATTTATCTTATTGTATATTGTATCGCCTTCTACTATAGTAGCTAAGCAATCCATATTCTCATTAAATATAGCTATATCTGCATCTTTACCTATTTCTAAACTTCCCTTTTTATAATCTACTTTTATTGATTTTGCAGGGTTTAAAGATGCCAAGTTTATTGCTTCGTATATATTTAAGTTTGTATTTTCTTTAAAATTATATACTGCTTTATTTAAAGTTAGTACACTTCCTGCTAAACTTCCACTTGCTATCCTTGCATAGTTATCTTTAACATATACAGTTTGACCACCTAAATCATATTCACCGTCAGGCATACACCCAGCTCTCATAGAGTCTGTAATTAATACTAATTTATCTTTTCCTTTACTATTAATTACAAATTGGAATAATTCTTTGTTTATATGTATTTTATCTGCTATTAATTCACAGTACATATCTGACATTAAACCTAATCCAACAACTCCTGGATTTCTATGATTTAAAGGAGTCATACCATTAAATAAATGTGTTATATTAGTTACTCCTAAATCTTTAGCTTCTTTTCCAGTACTATAACTAGCATCACTATGACATATTGATAAAACTATATCTGTTTCTTTTTTTACTTGTTTTGTGAATTCAAAATCTTTATCCTCTTCTGGTGAATATGATATTACTTTTATAATGTCTGTGTAATCTTTTATAAAGTCAAAGCTTGGTTTATATATATACTTAGGATTTTGTGCACCTTTATATTTTTCATTGATAAAAGGTCCTTCCATATGTGCACCTAATACTTTTGCACCTTTAATACTTTTATTTTTAGCTTTTATTATATTATCAAAGGCTTTATAAATTCTTTCAGGTGACATAGTCATTGTAGTTGGTAGAAAAGATGTAACTCCAGTTTCTGCTAATCCTTTACTTATAATCTCTACTGCATTTTCATCTTCATCCATGGCGTCAAATCCCTTGCATCCATGTATATGTATATCTATAAGCCCCGGACATACATAGTTTTCTTTTGCATCTATAATCTCACAATTAGTTGGTACTTCATCACATATATCTATTATCTTTTTATCAAATACTATTACTTTATTTTCTAAAACACCATTTTTTAAAACAATTTTACCATTTACAACTGCTTTCATATTATCCCCCTATTCAGTCATCATAATTTGGTATTGATGTTTATCACTTGTAAAAATTGATATAGTATACTCTAATATGCTTTGGTCTTTGGTATATACTTTTCTATCAAATTTTAAAGCAAGTGAATTTATATCTCTGTTTAAAAGTTTTGAGCTCTCTTTATTTAATGTTATTGGTTCTATTGTTTGTATTGCTTTTTCTATTTTATGATTATATTCCTCTCTAAATACCCTATATAAAGAATCTTCTTCTTTTAGAACTTCTTTTAATCCAGCACACATTTTTTCTGGAATATATACAGTTTCTAAAGCAAAAGGCTCATTATCTATTATTCTAAGCCTTTTTATTTTATAAATAAGCTCATGTTCATTTTTTATACTTAAATTCTCTCTTATAATTTTATTCTGAACACCTATTTCAAATTCTAATATCTTATTATTTATATTAAAACCTCGTTCACTCATAACTTCTGTAAAACCTTTTAACTTTTGAAATCTATACTGTTGTTTTTTATATGATACAAAAGTTCCCTTACCTTGTCTTCTTTCTAATAAGCCTTCATTTACTAAATTTATAATTGCCTTGTTTACTGTCATTCTACTAATATTTTGAAGTTTGCAAAGTTCTCTTTCTGGCATTAGGCTTGCACCTTCTTCAAGTTCTTTACTTTCTATCATATCTTTAATTATTTGATAAAGTTGAATATGAAGTGCTATGTCTAAATTTTTGTCTACTATTTTCATTTTTCACCATTTTCATTATTTTTATATTGGTATATACCAATATGGTAGTGCAAACAATTTCCTAAGTCAACTTATTTTGCAAAATTATTATTTATTATAATTTTAATTATAATAATTTATATATAAATACACATCAGATGCTTAAATCATTAGCAGTTGGGATTATAATTTATCCTCAAAGCAAGTAATTTATAATTTCTTAGTATATAAAAATAAGGCTATGTTAGCCATCTTTGTGATAAATATGACATAAAAATAACCATACCTTAGTATTTTCAACACATTGAATTCTAAGGTGTGGTTGCTTCTATAACTTACTATAAATTGTTCGTAATATATTAACAATACGGGTTATCTTTTTACTTTTTTAATAATTTTCTAAGTATAAGAAAAGAATAAGCTACTGTAACAAATATTCCAATGAAAGATATTATATATATAACTGTTGACATCCAACTTCCTATAAATAAGAATTTAAAGTTTTTTGGGTCAAAAAGTGTGAAAACATAACTTATACTATCATGAACTGCGTCATTATTTAAAAACGTTAAAGCTAATCCTGCAACTAATCCCATTATTAAATCTATGTGTTCCTTCATATTACTCCTCCATAATCCCATTATTTTTATTTCTTGTTTATAATACCTGAATTGTATAATTAAATCAGACAAATATATAAACAAAAAAAGACACTTAT
>NZ_CATXCO010000242.1:0-3460 GCF_958366745.1 uncultured Romboutsia sp. | reverse complement strand
AAGTGGTAGCGAGTGTCATATCGTTGGCGATATGAGCGTAGCGAATTTTTTATTATAAATTGTTTACATTATTAGTTCACACTAAATTCATAAAAATAGGATACAATATTTATATAACTAAAGAAAAGGGAGATGAAAAAATGAGTGCATCTATATTAGTAATAGAAGATGATAGCAGTATACAAGAGCTTATAGTAGAATTTTTAAGTTCACAAGGATACAATGTAGACTTTGCAAGTGATGGATTAGAAGGAATATCAAAATTCAAACAAGGAAATTATGATTTAATAATATTAGATATAATGATGCCGAATTTAGATGGATACTCAGTTTGCAAAATGATTAGAAAAAATTCTACAGTGCCAATAATATTCTTAAGTGCATTAAATGAAGAAGAAAACCAGGTTAAGGGATTTGAACTAGAATGTGATGATTATATAACTAAGCCATTCTCATTTAACCTTTTAATAAAAAGGGTAGAAGCTGTTTTAAGAAGGAGTACTAAATCAAATAGTGAAGAGTTATTACAATTTGAAGATTTAAATCTTAATTTAAATACATATACAGTTGAAGTTGATGGTGAAACAATAGAACTGACTTTAAAAGAATTTAATATATTAAAAACTTTAATAGAAAAATATCCACAAGTTATAACTAGAGAAAACTTACTTGATTCAATCTGGGGATATGATTATTATGGAGATACTAGAATAGTTGATGCACATATAAAGAATCTAAGAAAGAAAATAAAGTTACAATATATAAAAACTGTAAAGGGGATAGGATATACACTTGAGAAGAGTATTTAATAAACTAGAAAATATAAACATAAAGTATAAGCTTTTTTTAATAACTACAGGACTTTTAGTAGCACTTGCTATAATAATATATATGATTTTATATTTTCTACTACCTACATACTATCATCAGTACAAAATAGATCTTTTGGATAAAAGTGTAAGTACATTATGTGAAAATTCACCTAGACATAATACAAATCATTTACAAGAAAGATTATATTATATGTCTAAAAATCAAAATTTATCGATTATATTAAAAAATCATAATGGTAAAATACTATATGGGAAAAATGAAATTGTGTTATCAAGATATAGTAAGTATATATTAGGAAAAACTCCAGATGATGAATACCATGTAACAGTTCCTATATATACTAATGAGTCTATAACTCCTTATACACTAGATATAGTAATGCCTCTACAACCTATAGATGAGGCTAATCAAGTCATAAGAAGATTAATGCCGTTTATATTAATAGTTGCACTTTTGATTGGAGCAATAGGTGCATATATTTATTCAAAGGTGATAACTAAACCACTTATACAAATTATAGAAAGTGAAAGAGAAGCAGAAAATAGAAGAAAAGATTTTGTAGCTACAATATCTCATGAGTTAAAAACTCCTATAACTATAATAAGTGGTCAACTTGAAGGGATGATGTATAATATTGGAAAATATAAAGATAGGGATACATATTTAAAAAAATCCTATGAATCCACACAAGAATTAAGAGATTTAGTTAATGAAATGATAGAAGTATCAAAAAATGAAATATTAGAAACTGACTTATCTTTAAGTACAGTTAATCTTAGCAATATTTTAGAAAAGCTTATAAAAAAACATCAATTCTTAATAGATGAAAAGAATATGAATGTTGTACTTAAAATAGAAAGTGATGTTTATGTAAAGTGTGATGAAACAAGAATTGAAAAAGCTATAAATAATATAATAATAAATGGAATAAAGTATTCTCCAAAAGATGAAAATCTAATAGTAAGGCTTTATAAGAAAGGCTATAAAAATAGCAAAAAAAATAATCAGTATAGAGCATATTTAGAAATAGAGAATACTGGTGTTACTATAGATAAAAAATACTTAGGTGAAATATTTAATCCATTCTTTAGAATAGAAAAATCCAGGTCAAGAAAAACTGGAGGAAGTGGTTTAGGATTATATCTAGTAAGTCAAATACTTAAATCACATGGATATTACCATAGTTTAAAAAATAAAGAGAACTCTGTAGTATTTACAATTGAATTTAAAAATTAGATTTCAAAAACTATTCATAAAAAACTCATATTAAATTCATATAAAAGAGTTATTATATAACTAAAGAAAGAACTAACTTAAAAACCATAATATAATACCCTATTGTAAAATAAACCCCACGAACATCCTCCACAATGTTTATTTTGCAAGAAAGCCCCATAATTAAATTTTATGGGGTTTTTTATTTACTAAGAGGTCAATTATATATCCAATAACTATAATACCTGGTATATTTATAATTAACCTATATAATGTAAACTTATATCCAAGAGCTCCAATTTCAAATAAGAGTGTAGAAAATTTAGTTACACACCATGCATTTAAAAAGATAATTATATTTGAAAACTTAACTCCTTTTTTTAATAAAACAGCAGCAAATGGAAATCCAGCATACATAGGTCCAGCAGCAAAGAATGCAAATATAAATGATAAAAGTATTCCAAGAATTTTAGAACCATCTCCCATATATTTCATAAAATATTCTCGAGGAATCCATTCATCCATAAGTCCGAGTAATATCATAACTGGAGGTAAGACACATAACATTTGAATTAAACTAGATTTAATATTTTTAAATGCATAAACTCCAAATTCATTATTGTATATTGAAACTAATATAAGAACAAATGAAAATATTAGAAAATATTTATATCTTTTAATTATTTTTGAGATATTCACTTAAGCACACCTCCCATAAAAATAGCAACAATAAATGAAAACAAAAAAGCAAAAAAGTTTCTATAAAAAGCAGATTTTTTACCTATATATTCAGCCTCTAACGGAAAAGTCAACATTCCAACCATGGTAAGTGTAGTAATTAAAGCAGAAACTTGAGCATAACCTGCTCCATTTTGAAGTAAAGTATTACCAGTTGAAAATGCAACAAAAGTTGGCATCATAGCAATAGAGCCAACTATAGAAGATAATAAGACTCCCAAAATTCCAGAATCTTTACCGATAAGCTTTGATATTGTTTCTGGTTTTAAAATAGTTAATGTTATAGCGATAACTATTACTATAGATAAAAATTGAGGCATTATCTTTTCGAAAGATTTAACACCGTTAATAACTGCTTTTTTAGTTTTTTCTTTGTTTTTAAGAAATGATACTAAAGTAAGTACTATACAAAGTCCGTAAAGAATGTAAGTCATTAAAATTATCCCTCCCTTTATACTCATACTATGAAAACTCAGAAATAATAGTTAAAGGTTTATATTATAAAATAAAATTATTTATTTTGGGAAAAATAAAAATTAAAAGGAGGGTTTGATATGAGCCATATAAATGATATGAATGATATGAAAAGAGAAGTTAAAAAAACAGCTAATAAAGCTAAATACATGGCAAAAGAAGTAGCAGAAGATGTAAAAGATAATTTTGAAGGTGCAAT
>NZ_CATXCO010000241.1:0-3484 GCF_958366745.1 uncultured Romboutsia sp. | reverse complement strand
ATTTATTATAGTAACAAGTGAAAATAAAATAAATGGAGAATATATGAAATGACAAATACTCAAGAGCTATTAAATAAATTATTGGTACAGTTATTTAATGATATTTTACACATAGAAGAAAATTCCCTTAAAAATATAGATTTGATGGATTTATCAATGACGGAAATACATACAATAGAAGCTGTAGGAATAAAAGATGCAAAAACTATGGGAGAAATTGCACATGATTTGAGAATAACAGTAGGAACACTTAGTGCAGCTATAACAAAACTTATAAAGAAAGGATATGTTGAGAGAAAGAGGACCGAAGAAGATAGAAGGGTGGTACTTGTAAGTTTAACATCTAAAGGAGAAAATGTTTATAGGGAACATCAAGTATTTCATGAAGAAATGATTACTTCGATGCTGGGTAATTTCTCAGAAGAAGAAGAATATATACTTGCAATAGCGCTAGAAAAATTGAATAACTTCTTTGAAGAAAAATATGAAGGAATTAAATAGAAAAATAAAATTATAAAGGCTATATATTAAATTTAAAAAATTTTAATATATAGCCTTTTCATTATTTTATATATTTAACCTGCAAATCTTAATGAAGTAAGAATAACGATAATAACCGTAACAAAAATTGGTATAACTACTGATGTAACAAAAATATCTTTATAAGATTCCTTATGAGTAAGTCCACAAATCGCAAGAGTTGTAATAACAGCTCCATTATGAGGTAGAGTATCAAGTCCACCAGAAGATAAAGATGCAATTCTATGAAGAATTTCCGGTGAGATGTTTAAAGCTTGACTTATATGTAAATAAGTAGGCGCTAAAGCATCAAGTGAAATCCCAAGACCTCCTGAAGCTGAAGCTGTAAGACCACATATTAAATTTACAGATAAAGCTTCAGATATTATTGGATTTGAAGATATACCAAATATAAATGACTGTATAACTCCAAATACAGCTAATGATTTTATGACACTTCCGTATCCAACAATTGCACTTGAATTAAGTAACGGTCTAAAAGAATTTGTTACACCTATATCAAGTATTGACTTTAAATTTTTTATTTTTTTTAAATTAGTTAAAACTATAAAAACATCTGCTAAAACAATTGCTATAATAACACTCCATGTTCCAGATACACTACTTAAAGTAGTTCCAAATTCACTTAAGTAGCTACCATCTATATTTTCATAATAGACCTTTGAGAAAAATAAGTTAGTAACAAATATTATTATTATAGGTAATATAGCACTAAATATATTTGGTAAATTACTATAATCTGTCTCTATACTTTTATCACTGTGATTTCCATATCCTTCTCCATTTACTTTAGCAGATTTTGCACGTTTAGTAAGCCAAAGCATACCAAGAGTTAACATCATAACACTAGCAACTATTCCTATTATAGGAGCTGCAAATGTATCAGTTCCAAAGTATTTCATAGGAATAACATTTTGGATTTCTGGAGAGCCAGGAAGTGCTGTCATTGTAAAAGTAAATGCTCCAAGAGCAATAGTTCCAGGAATAAGTCTTTTAGGAATATCAGCTTCTTTAAATAACATAGATGCAATTGGATATAGTATAAATGCAACTACAAATAAAGATACTCCTCCATATGTAAGAAGTGCTCCTGATAATACGACTGCAAGTATTGATTTATCTTTCCCAAGTTTTTGAGTAATAAAATGAGCGATAGATTTTGCATAATTAGCTTCTTCCATAAGCTTTGCAAATATAGCACCTGTCATAAACAGTGGGAAGTAATTTTTTATAAAGTTTGCAAAACCAGACATATAAACTTCTGTATAATTAGCCATTAAATGACCATTAAATCCTGTTGTAAGAATTATTGTTATAATAGCAATTATGGGTGCTGTGATAATTGTTGAGTACCCTTTATATGCTAAATACATGATAATTATTAATGATAAAATTAAACCTAATATGCTAAACATAGCTGTTCCTTTCTTTATATATAAGATTATTTTTATAATATATTCCCCTAATGTAATTATAATAAACAACTTAATATTATACAGATACAAGGTAATATTCTGAAAATATATGAGATATAACGTGAACTACTACTAAATACTGAAGAGTATTAATGATTAAAAATGCAAAGAATTATTAACTTATTAATTAAAATAAACAAATTTTGATATTTGATGTTTTTAAGTAATTGATAGAATTAGATTTTAATGATTTTGGTTAATTGCTTAATTTAGTTTATATAAAACTCTAATATTTCTATAAAGTAAAGTGAAAAATAATGGAAATAAATACTGTAATTTGATATTATATTTATAAAATAATCTGTTATGATAATTATTTTGCTAATAATATTGAAATTACTATATAAAGTTTTTTGATATAAAAATATATTTTACTAGATTGTAGTATTTTCAATAATAATATTTAATTAACATAACAAGTTAAAATAATAAAATTAATTATAAAATTGCTACTAAGGTTAAGAAAAGAGGGGATTTAATGGATGTTAAATGCCAAAATAGACAAAGATTATACACAATAGAAGATTTAGAAAATTTATTAGAATACGTGCCATATGAAATTTGGTTAAAAGATAAAGAGGGTAGGCATGTATATATAAATCAAAAAGGAGCAAATAAATTAGGTCTAAAAAAAGAAGATATAATAGGAAAGACTGACATGGAAATTAGGTCTAAGGAATTCTGGGAAAAATGTAAATTAACAGATGATCAAGTTATACAAGAAAAAAAAGCACTATTTTATGAAGATGAATTTGATATGAATAAAGATAATTGCTATAGAGTTTATAAATTCCCTATCAAAGATTCTGAAGATAATGTAAAATTAACTGGTGGTCTTGCAAATGAAGTTATTTATAGTAAATATATAAATAAAGAATTAGAAGATTTATCTAATGAATCACAAAAATTGGAAGATAAAAATATAGAATATATACAGTCAATATCTAGAATATTATCAAATTTAAATAATATGATTAAAAGTACTAATATAGATTTATTTTTTATTGATGAATCAAAAGAAAGGCTAAATTTATACATAAGTTGTGATAAAAAAAATATTTTCTTAAAAAACTCTAGTATAAATATAAACTACAAAGAATTTTCAGAATTATATGATAGTAAGCTTAAAATAGATATAAATAATAAATTAAATTATGAATTTAGAAAAATATATGATCCTCAAGTAGAAACAAATGAAAACTCTATATTTAAAGTAATACCTTTGAAGATAGATGGTAGATTAATTGGTGTTATGTATATATATTATGAAAATAAAGATGAATGTATAGATACAAAAGATGAATGTATAGATACATATGATGAGTTTATATATGATGTATTACATAGAATTAGTAATTTTTTTATTAATATAGAATTAAAAAATGAATTAAAAGAAAAGTTATATAAATCGCAAGAAAGAGCGAAGAATCTAGAACATGAAATTGATATACTAGAAGAAGCTATAGAAT
>NZ_CATXCO010000240.1:0-3484 GCF_958366745.1 uncultured Romboutsia sp. | reverse complement strand
ATATTAGTACTATTATAACAACAGAATTTACTAAAATCTTAGATATACTATTACTTTCTTTTATCTTAAATATTTTTTTAAACATATTCATTATAAAATTCCAATAAAGCCCTATATGCATACCGATTAAAGCTATTGATAGGTATGAAGCTCCAAAATGAAGCATCTTCCAAAACATTACTCTATCATAAGTTGTTGCTTTCATCATAAGTACCCCACTTGCTATTATTGAAAAAATACTTATAAATAAGAATAAACTTAGTATATATGATATTTTTACTCTTAATTTTAATTTTTTATCAAATAATCTCTTACTTATATTTATTATCCATTTTTTGTTTAAAATCATATGCACTAATATAAATGCTGCAAATACATACCCACCTATTATATGAAATTTAAAACTTATCAAGTTTTTATTAAAAAAAGTTATGAATAATACAGCCATAGCTATATCTAGTATAAATTTTATAATATTCTTTTTATTCATAATACCATCCTTTATAACTTTTATCGATATTGATTTTCAACTTCATATATATTCTACAGTTTTTTATAGCCTTATTCTTATTCTATATTTAGAGTTTATAAATATATTTGTATAATTTATGTTTCCTAATACACAAAAGCACTAGGAGTATGCCCCCTAGCGCTATTTTTAATTACTTTCTTTTTCTTCTATTTAATAATGTACCTAATGCCATTAATGAAGTTCCTACTCCCATAGCCATTGTTCCGTCTATAGCTGATCCAGTTTGTGGAAGAGTTGATGTTCCATCACTTGATACTTCATAATCTTTTACAAATGTTAACGTATCTTCTAATAATTTAACTGTAAATTCTATATTTCTAGACATTGGTACTACATACATTCCAACTTTTATTGTATCACTTAAACTAGATACCTTAAATCTTAAGCTTATGCTATCTCCTGATTTAGCTGTTACCTTATGAGATACTTTGCTTCCATTTACATATATAACATGATTTTTCATAAATTCTGATCCTGTAAATGTTAATGTTACATATTTTTGTCCATCTATTTCCTCAACTTTAGATGTAGAATTTAAGTATTTTCTAGCCATATCTTTCCCAGTTTGACTTTCATGATTTACTGTATTTTTTATAGTATATAGTTTTCCTTTTTTAACTGTACTTTCTGTTGTAGTATCTGAAGATGATGTACTTCCACTTGTTGATGATGAACTTCCTGATGTTGTACCATTTGTTGTTCCACTTGTTGTTCCTTCTGTTGAAGAAGATGATATTTTTTCAATAGTTGACGTTTCTAATCCAACAGTATAGTTTATATTCATTCCCATAGCTGTTATATATGATGATACACCTATCTTTGAGTCCACTGAGTTAACTTCAAATGTAACCTTAGCATTATTTTTATCTTCTGTTATAGCTACATTTGCTCCATCAACAGATATCTTAATATTTTCCATAGTCTTGTATAAATCTGATGCAAATTCTAATGTTGCATACATCTTTCCATCTTTTACTTCTATGTAAGATGTTTCTTTTAAAGAATTTCTTACCATACTTGATCCCATTGAACTATTTCCTGAGTAAGTAGTTGTATTCTTTATTTTATATTTTCCATCTTCTAATTTCTCTCCACTTACTGCTTCTTTTTCTAAAACTGTTACTGTTATAGTTTTAGTTGTAGTAGACCCTTGTGAATCTGTAACTTTATATGTAACTGTATACTTTCCAGCCTTAGTTGTATCTACATTACCAACAACTTCTATTTTTGATGTTAAATCTCCATCTTCCTTATCTGTAGCTACTCCACTTGTCGCTCCACTTAAAGCATCAAATTCATCTCCTACATATATTGATGAATCTGTTACATTTATTACTGGTGCATTATTTTTTGTTTCAAGCTCTGGTGTCTCTGCTAACTTTACATTTACAGTAAAATCATGTGGTGGCATATTAGGTACTGGTATATTAACATTATAACTTAATTGTATATTTGAATCTAAACTTGCTAATTCAACTGTATACTTTCTATTACTTGATTTTTCAAAATTAGTTGTTTTCCCATCTACTGCTATTCTTATATTATCTATAAGACTATATTGAGAATCTGTAAATTCAAGAGTTATGTATATTTTTCCATTTTTAACTTCTATTAATGTATTTTCTGATAATGCATCTCTTAAAGATTGGTATCCATGACCAGATGTTATTATTTCTCCATCTTTTACATATTCTATTTTATTTGCTACTGAATACACCTTATCTTCTAATGTTCTTTCTATTACTGTAATATTTTTATCTATACTACCGTCTGCATAAATATTATTTAATCCCCCTGATGTTATAACTGATATTATTGCCATAGCTGTAACCGCCACTTTTAAACCTTTTTTTCTTAAAGCCATTTTTTCTCCTCCATTTTATCAATTAATAATAATTTTCATCTATCATTGACTTTTCAAATTTTATACTTTATATTATTTATTATATGATATTGATTTTCATTAACGAGTTAATTATATATTTTTTATACATAAAAGTTTTAAGTATATTTGCATTTTTTAAATTTTTTTTGCTTAAATTTATTTTTAGAATAATTTTTGGGAGTTTTTTATGAATTTTATAATTTCAGTACTCAAAGATTTTTATGAATGTTGCAATATGCCTGTAAAGGCTATTTCAAGTGAGTTTGATGATATATATAAAATTGGATACAATGATTATTTTGAAGAAATATTTCCACTAGAACAAATAAAAGATTTAATAAATCATTCAGGTAGTCATTTAGATATCAATTTAGACAGCAATATAGACATTTATTATAAGGTTGTAAGTATTTCTAAGTTTAATAAAAACAAAGGCTTCTTTGTATTAGGACCTATATCAAATAAACCTGTTGGTAATACTTCACATAATATACCTTATCGTTCTTTAGAGTGTTCTAATTATATGTCTAAGCTCATTTTGAATATAGCTGATGATAAATTTGATAAGAATATAAATAATAAATTATTTAATCCTTACATAAGAAAGGCTATAGAATATGTTCATGAAAATTATAGTCAAGATATAACAATTGACTCATTATGTAATTACTTAGATATCAATAAGAGTTATTTTTGTAGCTTATTTAAAAAATATACTGGAAATACATTTTCATATTTTTTAAATCACTTCAGAGTTGAAAAAAGTAAAAAGCTTTTAATAGATACTGATTTAAACCTACTCGATATTGCAATAACTGTTGGTTTTAATAATCAAAATTATTATAGTATGGTGTTTAAAAAATATACAAATATGAGTCCATCTAAATATAGAGCTTCTATTTCTTTAGAAGAATAAAAATAGCCTGTATACTTTTTGTTAATTTAGTATATAGGCTATTTTATAATTACTTTCTATTTTTTATTAAAGTTTATCTCTATTTTGTCAACTTGAGGTGTTAATTGTATTAATTCCACTTTTGCCTTTTCAAACATGTATTTAGATGCTT
>NZ_CATXCO010000239.1:0-3530 GCF_958366745.1 uncultured Romboutsia sp. | reverse complement strand
ATAAAGAGTATTGACAAAAATAAAAGAGCGTAGACTTTGTCTACGCTCTGAAATACTTTTATCAATATGATAAAAGTATTTTTTATATATAAGGAAATTATTAATATAGAAATGGATAATTCAGAATATAATAACAAAAATTGTAAATAATTACAAAGGTATAGAAATTTAGATATAAGGAGAAGTTTATGAGATTAACACCTAAAGAAATTGAAAAATTGCTTTTACATTGTGCAGGAGAATTAGCAAAAGATAGAAAAAATAGAGGAATAAAATTAAACTTTGTAGAGTCTACTGCACTTATATCATCAGAACTTTTAGAATTAGCAAGAGAGGGAAAGTCAGTACCAGAGTTGATGAGACTAGGAACAAAAATACTTACTAAAGAAGATGTTATGGAAGGAGTTGCTGAAGTTTTACATGAAGTTCAAATTGAAGCAACATTTCCAGACGGAACTAAATTAGTAACTGTGCATAACCCAATTCAATAAAAAGAGGTGAAAATTATGGTACCAGGAGAAATAAAGCCAGCTAGAAAAGAAATTACTATAAATGAAGGTAAAAATTCAATAACATTAAAAGTTGCAAATACTGGAGACAGAGCTATACAAGTGGGATCTCACTATCATTTTTTTGAAGTTAATAAAGCATTAAAATTAGATAGAGAAAAAGCATATGGAATGCACTTAGATATAGCATCAGGAACATCGGTTAGATTTGAACCAGGAGAAGAAAAAGAAGTTAATTTAGTTGAGTTTGGTGGTAGTCAGAGAGTATTTGGATTTAATGGATTGACAGAAGCACAAATAAATGACACTACTATAAAAAGGTCATTAGATAATGCAAAAATAAAAGGATTTATTAAATAAGGTAGGTGATAAATATGAGTCAAAAAATAGAAGCAGGTAAGTATATATCAATGTATGGTCCAACTGTTGGAGATAAAGTAAGACTTGGAGACACAGATTTATTTATAGAAGTAGAAAAAGACTACACAGTTTATGGAGATGAATGTAAATTTGGTGGTGGAAAAAGTCTTAGAAATGGTATGGGTCAATCAGCTACAGGAACTAGTAAAAATGGAGATTTAGACTTAGTAATAACTAATGCATTAATACTTGATTACTGGGGTATTGTTAAGGCTGATATTGGTATAAAAGATGGAAAAATAGTTGGAATAGGTAAAGCTGGAAATCCTGATATTATGGATGGAGTAGATCATAATATGGTAGTTGGTGCATCTACAGAAGCTCTTTCTGCAGAAGGTGCAATAGTTACTGCTGGTGGTATAGATACTCATATACACTTTATATCTCCACAACAAATACCAACAGCGCTATATAGTGGTATAACAACTATGATCGGTGGTGGAGTAGGACCATCAGATGGAACTAATGCTACTACATGTACACCAGGACCTTGGAATATGGAAAGAATGCTTGAAGCAGCAGAAGAATATCCAATAAACTTAGGATTTTATGGTAAAGGAAACTGTTCAACACCTGGAGCATTAGAAGAACAAATATTAGCAGGAGCAGTAGGGCTTAAAATACATGAAGACTGGGGAGCAACTCCAGCAGTAATCGATACATGCTTAAGTGTAGCTGATGAATATGACGTCCAAGTTGCAATACATACAGATACATTAAATGAATCCGGATATGTGGAAGATACAATAAAAGCCATAGCTGGAAGAACTATACATACATTCCATACAGAAGGTGCAGGAGGAGGACATTCACCTGACATAATAAAAGCAGCAGCTTTTTCAAATGTATTACCAGCATCTACAAACCCAACTATGCCATATACAGTAAATACAATAGATGAGCACTTAGACATGTTAATGGTTTGTCACCACTTAAGTAAAAAAATAGAAGAAGACGTTGCATTCGCAGACTCAAGAATAAGACCGGAAACAATAGCAGCAGAAGACGTACTTCATGATATGGGTGTATTTAGTATAATGAGTTCTGACTCTCAAGCTATGGGTAGGGTTGGAGAAGTTATAACTCGTACTTGGCAAACTGCTCACAAAATGAAGCTACAACGTGGTCCATTAAAGGAAGAAAAGGGAGATAATGATAACTTTAGAGCTAGAAGATATGTAGCAAAATATACTATAAATCCTGCTATAGCACAAGGAGTTTCTGATTATATAGGATCTATTGAGGTTGGTAAATTTGCAGATTTAGTTGTATGGAATAATGCTTACTTTGGAATAAAACCAGAAATGATAATAAAAGGTTGTATGATAGTTGCAGCTAAAATGGGAGATCCTAATGCATCTATACCTACTCCACAACCAGTAATATATAGACCTATGTTTGGAGCTCATGGACAAGCTAAATATAAAAGCTGTTTAACTTTTGTATCAAAAGTATCATATGAAAATAAAATAAATGAAAAATTAGGTCTTAAAAAGACTGTTTACCCAGTTAAAAACTGTAGAAATATAGGTAAAAAAGACATGGTATTAAATAATGCAACACCAGAAATAACAGTAAATCCAGAAACATATGAAGTTAAAGCAGACGGTGTTTTACTAAAATGTGAACCAGCAAAAGAACTGCCTTTAGCTCAAAGATATAATTTATTCTAAAAAGAAGGTAGATAAAAATGTTAGGAGTAGTTTTATTATACGTAGGTATAGTATTAATAAATAATGGTATTGCAAGAATTACTAATATTGATGCTAAATCAGCAGCAGTAATGAATGTTTTTGTAGGTTTATTGTCTATAACTATTAATATTATAACTATAGTACATGGAGACTTTCAAGCAATGAATGATATAGGAGATTTCTATTCAGCAGCTACAGGGCTATTATTTGGATTTACATATTTATTTGTAGCTGTAAACTCTATATTTAATTTAGATCCTAGATTATATGGTTGGTATAGTTTATTCGTTGCAATTAACTCAGTACCAGCAGCTTATATAGAGTATTTTGTAAATGCTGACTGGAGAATGGCTGTAATATGGATACTATGGGGTATTTTATGGCTAACAGGTTTTATCGAAAATGTATTAAAGAAACATCTAAGTTTTGTACCATATTTAGCAATATTTGAAGGTATAGTTACAGCTTGGATACCAGGATTTATGATATTAACAGAATTATGGTAAATAGGAGTTTATATGTTAGTTGAAAAAGTAATTGGAAATATAAATGATGAACAATTTAAAAATAGTAACATTGATTATGTAGATATTGAATGGCATGAAGCATTTAAAAAGCTTCATAGAAAAACTAGCCAAAGTGGAATTGAGGTAGGTATAAAATTAGATAATGATATATTAACAAGAGGGCTTCGTCAAGGTGATGTACTAGCTATAAATGAAGATAATGTTATAGCTGTTAATATCCCCAAAGATAAAGCATTAGTTGTTAAAGTTGATGATACTCATTTAGTTCCAAAGGTTTGTTATGAGATAGGCAATAGACATGCTACTTTATTTGAAGGAAGTAGCCACAATGAGTTTATAACAATATATAGTGAGCCAATGAAAGAAATGCTAGAAAAAAT
>NZ_CATXCO010000238.1:0-3533 GCF_958366745.1 uncultured Romboutsia sp. | reverse complement strand
CTTGAGCCACTGCGTGGGCGAAGCATTTCAAAATGTCATTTTTTACGTTTCTGAAACTATTGATATTAGTTGTATTTATTAATTTAAGACATATCATTACTCCTAAAACTTGAGTAATCATAAACATAGCTAAAATAAAAATACAATTAAATATAAGGCTTTTATTTTTTAATATTTTCCCATTATAATTTTTCAATTTTATATCCAACTCCCCACACTACCTTCAAATACCTTGGTTCTTTCGGATTAATCTCAATTTTTTCCCTTATCCTTCTAATATGTACTGCTACAGTATTTTCAACATTAAAACTTTCTTCATTCCATACTTTTTCGTATATCTCATCTATAGAAAATACTCTGCCTTTGTTAGATAATAATAGCTTTAATATTTTAAATTCTATTGGAGTTATTTTTACAACTTCTCCATCAACTTTTACTTCCTTTGTTGATATATTAAGTTCAAGTCCACCACTTTTTAATATATCTTTATTAAAATTATTATCATAATTGCCTAAAGTAACATATCTTCTTAAGTTTGACTTTACCCTTGCTATAAGTTCTAATAAATTAAATGGTTTTGTTATATAATCGTCTGCACCTATATTTAACCCTATTATTTTATCTGTATCTTCACTTTTTGCTGATACTAATATTATTGGTATGTTTTTTTCTTCTCTTATTTTTATGGTTGCCTTTATTCCATCTAATTTAGGCATCATTATATCCATTAATATTAAATGGATTTCTTTTTCTACTAAAATTTCTAAAGCTTCTATACCATTGTAAGCTTTAAATATATTGAACCCTTCATTTTTTAAATATATTTCAATTGATTCAACTATTTCCTTATCATCATCGACTACTAATATGTTATACATTGTATCTACCCCTTTTATAAATTACTTCTCACTGTATTATACACGAAAATCACATCCTTTTATAATTATATTGCTTATCAACTTTTACTATATATTTATAATAAGATAAATTTCTTACGTAATTATTAACTAAATTCTTACGATTTTCTTACAAAAAATAGAACTTTCTAAATATAAAAGTTCTACTTTTAATAAATTTATCTTCTTACAGAAGTTCCAAGTTTTCCATTTACTATTTCTCCATCTTTTAGAGCAACGCTACCTTTAATTAAAACATATTTAATTCCATCAGGCTTTTTAATTGGATTATCAAAAGTTGCATTGTCTTTTATCTCATCATAAGAAAAAATAGTAATATCAGCATCGCTTCCCTTAGATAAATTTCCTTTATTACTAAGACCAAGCTTTTTAGCTTGCATTGTAGTCATTTTATTTATTGCATCATATAAACTTAACTTCCCAGTTTTAACATACTTATCTATAAGTCTTGGGAAAGTTCCTGCTGCTCTTGGATGACCTTGTTCATTGTGTAAAAATCCATCATCATATGTTGTTTCACATATACGTGTACTAAAAGCATAGTATGGATAACAATCACTAGAAATATTATAAAAAGGCATTTCAAAATACCTTAATGAGATTTACATCTCATAAATATATATTTTAAAATGCCTTTTAATATCTTTTTATTTTGTGTTATGTTTACCTAGTATAAAGTACTATACAAACATTGTATAATTATATATTAAAAATATCAATAACTTCCAATACATTTACTAATTTATTTTATATATTCTTTTTTCTTCTCTATTAAAACAAGTTGTGGTGGATTATTTATTTGATTTATAAATCCAGATTCTAATACGTTAAATTCATTTTGATCAAGATTTTTTACAAATTCATAAACACTATTTTTCTCTTCCATTCCACCTTCATGTCCTGTGTATATTGCTATACTTATAACTCCATGAGGTTTTAATAAATTTAAAGAATGTTTAATGGCCTTAATAGTAGTTTCAGGTTTAGTTATTATATTATGGTCAGCTCTTGGAAGATATCCTAAATTAAATAAAACACAGCTTACTTCTCCTTCAACATACTTGTCCATATTTTCATGACCATCAAGTATTAACTTAACTCTATCGCTTAAGTTTTCTTTATCTAATCTTTTTTTAGTAGATTTAAGAGCAGTTTCTTGTATATCAAAACTATATACAAATCCTTCTTCTCCAACCTTCTCTGCTAAATACTTTGTATCGTATCCATTTCCCATAGTAGCATCAACTACTATATCACCTTTATTTATAACTTTTTCTAAATATAATTTATTTATATCTGTAATCTTAGTTAAACACTTTCCTACTTTCATACTTTACCTCTACTTTATACTTTTTAAATAAGCCACTTCTTCTTTAGTTAGATGTCTGTACTGACCTACTTCTAAATCTTTTAACACTATTTTACCCATAGCTGCTCTTCTAAGTCTAAGTACTGGGTGATTTATAGCTCTACACATTTTTCTTACTTGTCTATTTCTACCTTCATGTATTTTTATTTGACATATTGAATAGTTCTTTTCTTCATTTATTTTAACTACTTTTATTTTAGCAGGAGCTGTTTTGTAGTCTTCTATATATAAACCTTCTTCAAAGTTTTTAATTTCTTGTGCATTTGGTACACCTTTAACTATAGCCATGTAAGTTTTATCAACTTCATGTTTTGGATGAGTTAATTTATAAGTTAAATCACCATCATTAGTAAGTATCAATAAACCACTAGTTTCATAATCTAGTCTTCCTATAGGATAAACTCTTTCATCTATATCTTTTACTAAATCAAGTACACTTGGTCTATCAAATTGATCTTTAACAGTTGTTATATAACCTTCTGGTTTGTTTAAAACAATGTAAACATTATTTTTTTCTACACCTATTTGTTCTCCATCAATTTCAACTATATCTTTTTCCTCATCTATATTAAAGGCAAGTTCTGTAACTAGCTTTCCATTTACAGTAACCCTACCATCTAGTATTATTTCTTCTGCTTTTCTTCTTGATGCTACACCACAAGATGCTATATATTTATTTATTCTCATAATTTCACCTTTCTCTTATAGTTTTAATATCATCATTTTTAATGACTATATATTATATCAACACTAAAATGTTTATTTAACACTTCTAGCAAATCAATTTTCGTTTCATTATTATAATATAATCTATATGAGTAAAAATTAAAATATTTAATTTACTATTTACTCAAATTAACTCTTTAAATAATAGTTTATCTATTAAATGTACTAAAAAAAAGATATATTGTTAATATTCTTATTATAAAAGTTTCTTAAGTAAATTATTTTATAGTGATACTTAATTTTTTATATTTGCATAAAATATATTTAGTAGAAATTTTTAACATTATCTAAGGAGGAGTTTATTATGATTTCAAAAGACAATATAAAATACTACATACTTATAGCATTTATTTCTATAATACTGTACAAAGCTATCGACTCTCCAAGACAAATATTAGATAGTATTAATGGATTAATGTCTTTTTTCAGTCCATTTTTAATTGGAATACTTTTAACATTGCTTTTAAATCCTATGATAATGTTTTTAGAAAGAAAATTTAAATCTCATAGACTTATTAACA
>NZ_CATXCO010000237.1:0-3540 GCF_958366745.1 uncultured Romboutsia sp. | reverse complement strand
GGTGGACAAAAACAAAGGGTTGCTATAGCAAGAACACTAGCAATAAATCCAAAGGTATTATTATTAGATGAGCCTTTTTCAAATTTAGATATAAACTTAAGAAATGAAATGAGAGAGTTTGTCTTAAATTTACAGAAGAAATTAAATATAACTACTATACTTGTTACTAATGATAAAGAAGAAGCACTTATAATGAGTGATAAAATAGCTGTTATGGTAAATGGTAAAATAGAGCAGTTTGATAAGCCTGAAACATTATATCAAAAGCCTAGAACTAAATCAGTTGCCAATATATTTGGTGAAAGAAACTATATAAAAGGAAAAATAGAAAATGAAGTATTTAAAAGCAATATATTATATATAGATGCAAAGGGATATAATAATTTAGATATTGTTGAAGCTATGATTCCTAAAGAGTGCATAAAACTATATAGTTCAAATTATAATGATGGAATAAATGGATATATACAAAGAAAGCAGTATGCAGGAGATAAAACTTTTTATGATATTAATATAAATGGAGAAATATTAAAATGTACATCGATATCTAATGAATATAATCAAGGGGATTGTGTAAAAATATGTGTTGATAGAGATAATATAGTATTTTTTCCGCTATAAAAATAGAATGTATATAATAAACATATTTATTGCAAAAGGATAATAGTTATGAAAGTAATTAATAACTTTAAGGTACTGGGAATAGTTAGTATATTAATTTTAAGTTTAGGTTTTATAGCTGGATGTAGCTCTAAAAATAAAGTAAGTAACACAATATAACAGTCAGAAGAGACTAAAGGATATGAAAATATAGATGGGAAACAAACTGAAAAATTATTAAATTCAGATAAAGATGTATTAATTATAGATGTAAGATCAGAATATGAATATGAAAAAGGTCATTTATTAAATGCAATAAATTTACCATATGATGATGATTTTAAGTCAGAGTTAAATGAAATAATAGATTATAAAGATAAAATTGTATTAGTATACTGCAGAAGTGGAAATAGAAGCGAAAAAGCTGCAGTAAAGTTAGTTGATAATGGTTTTAAAAATGTAAAAAATGTAACAGACGGTGTAGATGAATATGATTATAAGCTTGTTAAAGTAGATAATATAACTGGAAGAGAAGCCGAAAAAATGATAAATGATGACAAACATGATAAAGATTTAATAATATTAGATGTTAGAGAACCAAAAGATTTTAACAATGGATATCTTCTAAATGCCATAAATATACCTATTGAAAATATAGATAAAAGAATGGATGAATTGAGAAATTATAAAAGTAAAGATATAATTGTATATTGCAATACAGGAAGAAAAAGTGCAGAGGTTGCAGAAAAACTAGTAGAACATGGATTTACAGATGTTACAAATATCGTAGATGGTGTATCAGAATATGATTTTAAACTAGTTAAATAGTATAAAAAGTGAACATATACTAGAAATAAAAGGTGTATAGATTTCTATTAAATAACAAAATATATTTCTAAATTGCATAATAAGTATATATACTACATAACTTGCGTTATTTGATTTAAAATATTATCATTTAAAGGTCTTTAGTAATATAACTATTATAATTCAAGGTAGAGCAACTAACATAATAGCTAAAAAACTATGTATATTAGAAGTAATAGATAAAATAGTATAAAAGTAAGATAATGTATAAAACATACTCTATAATATAGACTATAAAAAGTTTATAATATAGGGTATTTTTCTATATTATAAAAAGCTATTACTTAAAAATTTAATAATATACTATAAATTTCTATTTTAAATATAATATATGCAAAATATGAAATTTATGGTATATTATTAAATAAAGTTCTAATCTATAGGGTGTAATGATTAAAAACTGTATTAAAGCATAATTAAGCAGAAAAAGCAAAAATATATAAGTTAATAAATAGATATTACTTGAAATATTCTATTTAAAAATACTTTGGAAATAGGATGTATTTAAATTAAGGTCAGGAGAAATATATATATTAACTAAGTGAATTTTATATATTTTTTTGGATAACTTAAAACTATATAACTAAATATGTGGAGGACGTAATATGAAGAAAAAAGGTTTTAAGTTACCGACAGCATATAGCATATTATTAATTATCACTGTTGTAATAGCTATAATAACTCAATTTATACCTGGAGTTAAACCTGCAAGATTTTCTGATGTTATAATGGCACCTATAAATGGATTAAAAGATGCTATAGATATATCTTTATATGTACTTTTAATGGGTGGATTCTTAGGTGTTGTAACAAAAACTGGGGCTCTTGATGCAGGTATAGGAGCAGTTGTTAAAAAACTAAATGGTAAAGAATTATTACTTATACCTATACTTATGTTTATATTTTCCCTAGGTGGTACTAGTTATGGTATGTCAGAGGAGACACTAGCATTTTATGCATTAGTTACAGCAACAATGATGGCTGCAGGATTTGATTCATTAACAGCAGTAGCAACAATAGCTTTGGGAGCTGGTAGTGGAGTTTTAGGTTCTACAGTAAATCCTTTTTTAGTATCTACGAGTATAGACTCTTTAAAAGTAGTTGGAATAGCAACTAATCAAGCTGTAGTTATAGGGATTGGTGTAGCATTATGGCTATCATCTTTACTTATATCTATATTTTTTGTAATGAATTATGCTAAAAAAGTTAAAAATGACAAAGAAGCTTCAATTTTATCTCAAAGAGAATATGATAACGCAAAAGAAGCATTTATGGATAATAATGAAGTGACAATAGAGTTTACTACTAAAAGGAAAGTAGTAGTATGGCTATTTGCCATATCTTTTATAGTTATGATACTAGGAGTAATACCTTGGGAGAGATTTGGTATAACTATATTTAAAGAAACAGCATTTTTAACAGGCGAACCTCTTGGTAATTGGTGGTTCTCAGAACTTGCTGTTTGGTTTACGTTAATGGCAATTATAATAGGTATAGTTTATGGATTTAATGAAAAGGAAATAGTATCAGCTATAATAGATGGTGCAGCTGAAATGGTTGGTGTAGCACTTATAATAGGTATATCAAGAGGTGTATCATTTATTATGTCAGCAACTAATCTAGATGTATATGTATTAAATAGAGCATCTACAGCACTTACTGGAATGTCGCCTATACTATTTACTAATATGGCATTTTTAATATATATAGCCTTAGCATTTTTAATTCCATCAACTTCAGGACTTGCAAGCTTATCAGTACCAATATTTGGGCCTCTTGCTCAAACATTAGGATTTGCACCTGAAATAGTTATATCTATATTAAGTGCAGGTAGTGGTCTTGTAAACTTAATAACGCCAACATCTGGGGTTATTATGGGTGGACTAGCTATTTCAAAGGTTGAATATACTACATGGGTAAAATTTGTAACTAAAATAGTCATATGTATATATATATCTTCAGCTATTATACTATCAATTGGTATGATGCTTATAAAATAGGTTATACGTATTTTATTATTTATATCCTGAATTGTCAATTTAAATCAGACAAATTACTTATGAATCACTAAGC
>NZ_CATXCO010000236.1:0-3573 GCF_958366745.1 uncultured Romboutsia sp. | reverse complement strand
ACATGGTTGGACTTGATGTAACTAGAAAAATAGTTTTAACGCCTAATATTATAGAGTTTATCAATAGACTTGATAAGGATATGGCAAAATATATAACAGAAATAACTAGATTTTATATAGATTTCCATTGGGAACAAGAAGGCATAATAGGATGTGTAATAAATGATCCCTTAGCTGTGGCATACTTTATTGATAGAAGTTTATTAAGAGGATTTGATTCTTATGTAGAAGTTGTTCAAGATGGGGTAGCAGTAGGTCAATCTATAGTTGACTCATTTAATTTCTACAAAAATGAACCTAATTCACATGTATTAACTGAAGTTGATGAAAAAGCTTTTATGAAAATGTTCTTAAAGAGAATATTTAAAGAACACGAAAGTTCTATAGAATCTATTGAGGGGGTTATATAACAATGAATAAAACTGTAAATGTAAAAAATATTACTTTAATATCTATGGGGATAGCTTTAAATGTAGTTGGAGCATTTATTGCTCTTAATTTAAGACTTCCAATATATTTAGATTCAATAGGAACAATATTAATAGCTTGTATGCTTGGACCAAAGTATGCAGTAATAACAGGAGTAGGTGGAAGTTTAGTTAGTGGAATGACTTTTGATATATACTCACTTTACTTTGCACCAGTTCAAATAACTACGGGATACTTAGCAGGAATTATGTATAAGAAGGATATGTTAAAAGGAATTAAAACACCTTTAGGAACATTTATATTTACCTTACCAACAAGTATAATCAGTGCAACAATTGCAGCATTTTTATTTGGTGGAGTAACATCTTCTGGTTCTTCATACATAGTTCAAATATTAAGTCATTTTAATGTTCCAATTGTAGTTGGTGTATTTGTAACACAAGTATTTACAGATTATGCAGATAAGTTTTTAGCAGTTGTATTAGTTGGTATAGTAGTAAATTCTATGCCTAAAGCATTAAAAACTTCTATGACAACGAATAAATAAGGAGATAATATGGATAGATACAGTGAAATAACTAATAAAAATCAACGTGAAATAGTATTACTAAAAGCTTTTCCATGTGTATGGGGAAAGTGTAGTTTTTGCGATTATATATTAGATAACTCAAATTTTGAGGATGAAATAAATAAATTAAACTTTGAAGTTTTAGAAAACATAACTGGAAAGTATAAAGTTTTAGAAGTTATAAATTCAGGAAGTTGTTTTGAACTTCCAAAGGCTACTTTAGCTAAGATAAAAGAAATAATAAAGGAAAAGAAAATAGAAAAATTATTTTTAGAAAGTCATTGGGCTTATAAAAATAGAATTCAAGAAATGAGAGATTATTTTGAAATACCTATAACTTTTAAGATAGGTGTTGAAACTTTTGATTATGATTTTAGAAATGGATATTTAAACAAAAATGCAAAGTTTAAAACTGTTGAGGAGTTAAAGGAATATTTTGATTCTCCTTGTATTATGGTAGGTATTAAGGGTCAAACTAGGGAAATGATTGATAGAGATATGGATATCGTTTTAAATAATTTTGATCATGCTACTATAAATGTTTTTGTAAATAATACTTCAAGTGTTAAAAGGGATGAAGAACTTGTTAATTGGTTTTCTAATAAGTATAAGCATTTAGTTGATAATCCTAAGATAGAAATACTTTTTAATAATACAGATTTTGGTGTTGGGGATTAAGATAGGCTTTGTTAGACAATTGTATGATAAGTTAGAAATAAAGATAACTAAATTTTAGTATTTTTAAGATATTTATACTAAGATTTAGTTATTTCTTATACTCAAATATAGAAAAATTAAAATATTTATAAGCTAATATTATATTCATTTTATCAAATACTTCATTCTTTTAAATAATTATATTTTAAGTTATAATTATATAAAGAAAGCAGGTGAAACCTTGAACAAAACAAAAGAAAAGGTAAAATTAGATGAAATACTAAAATACCTATTTTCAACATCAAATAAAGTACTTTTAAAACTTTTAAATGCCATATTTGAAGAAGATTTTAAAGAGAATGAAGTCAACTTAACAGTTAGTAATAATGAATTTATAGAAGATACTCTAGGTGTTATTCGTGGAGATATGTTCTTTGATATATTAAAAAGAGATAATAATAAAGTAAGCTATCATTTAGAGTTTCAAACTAAAAATGATAATACTATGGTAATTAGAATGTTTGAATATGGGTTCAAAAAAGCAAAAGAAAATTCTAACATAGATAATAGTATGAGGACTTTATATTTCCCAAAGCAAAAGGTAATATTTTTTGAAGAAAATAAAAACATAGAAGAATTATTAAACTTAAAAATAATATTTCCAAATGATCAAGAAGTTATATATTGTGTAGATATTATAAAATATTGGGAATTTACAGAAGAAGAACTTATAAAAAGAAAGATGTATCCTCTTATTCCACTTCAACTATTTAGTCTTAGAAAAGAATTAGAAGTTGCACAGAAAAAGAATGACATACTAAAGATACAGCAATTATCGGTTATAGCTAAAAATTTAGCTACGAAGCTAGCCAATGAATCTAAAGAGCTATTTTGTGAAAATGAAATACTTGGAGAGGATTTTCATAAAATGTTGCTAGCAATACAAAATTTAATAGAATACTTAAATAGAAATTATTTCAATGATGATAAATTAGAAGAAGAGGTGATTACAATGACTAAATCGTTATATGATCCAGAAGTTGAGAAACAAGGAATACAAAAAGGTATACAAAAAGGAATAGAGCAAGGAATAAAACAAGGTATAAAACAAGGTGAAAAGAAAAAATCTATAGAGATAGCTAAAAAAGGTATTTTAAAAGGTTTAGATAATGAAACTATAATGGACCTTACAGAATTATCAATTGAAGAAATTGAATTGATAAGAAAAGAAATGTCATTAAATTAGTTAAATAGAAAAGACATTATCTAATAAAGGTAATGTCTTTTCTATATAGATACACATATGCTAAAATGAACTTATGAATAAAATAATCAATACTAGCTATTAAAAAGGGTTTATAATAGAAGAAAGTTTACAATTATTATAAATTATATATTTAATATTTATAGGGGAGAAATAAGGATGAAGAAGAATATATTTGGGAATTTTATTCCAACAATAACTATGTTAGTGATAGCCATTATATCGTATTTTTTCAGATTTAAGGATTTACTTATAGTTGGAATAGTAGGTATTATACCAATATCTTTTTTCATAGAGGGAGTAATGTGTTCAAGAAAAAAGATAGGATGGATAATTCCATTGATTTTATCACTTACAGTATTTTTTATTATAGACAAAATAATGCTGTTTATGAATGATTCGTTAAATGTATATTTAAAATACTATTTGGTAGTATATATTTTAGGTTATTTACTTGAAAAGTTAATTTCAGTATTAAAAAATAAAATTAAAAATAGATAGAAATAGATTGGAATAACTTTAGCTATTTTTACTTTATTTATCACACAAATATCTAACTAATGCGTAATTTTAAAAGGATGTAGTAATTATCACTACATCCTTTTTTACGCTTAAGGATATTATAATATTTAAAAAAATGTGGATAACTTCTGAA
>NZ_CATXCO010000235.1:0-3602 GCF_958366745.1 uncultured Romboutsia sp. | reverse complement strand
TTATTGTATACTGTGCTATCCCCATCATCGGACCACCTATTATAATTTTTCCAACAGTTTTACCTTCTTTGAAACCACCACATTGTTCTATTATTTCAGATACTAAAGTTCCAACTCTAGTTACTAAGTTTTTAGGCTCAGTTATACATCTGCCTGTTACTGTAGTTATTCTTTCAACTAAAGGCATCCCTGTTTTTATAGTTCTTGCTATTTGAGCTGCGGTTCAACGTTATTTACAACAACACCTACATCCATAGGAAGACCTCCTGATGGAACTTCTCTTTTTGTACATGCATATATAAGTTGCTTTTCAGCTCCTTGAGGATATTTTATCTCAAGCCTTGAAACTTCAATATTTTCATATTTTTTAACTTCTTTTTCTATAGCTTCTATAGCATCTAATTTATTTACCTCTATACCTATATAACCTTTTTTTACATCTAATGCCTTCATAAGAATATATAATCCATAAACCACATCTTCTGGATTTTCTAACATAATCCTATGGTCAGCTGTTAAATATGGCTCACATTTAGCTCCATTTAATATAACAGTATCTATATTCTTGCCTTGAGGTGGAGATATCTTAACATGAGTTGGAAATGTAGCTCCACCCATACCTACAATTCCAGCTTCTTTAACTATATTTACTATTTCTTCTTTCGTTAAATTTTCTATATCCTTATTTGGTATAACGTTTTCATGAACCTCATCTTTAAAATCATTTTCAATTATTATACACATACCTCTACCACCAGGTAACTCATGTTCTTCAATTCCTATAACTTTACCTGACACAGATGAATGAACGTTACAAGATACAAAACCTTCTTGCTCCCCTATCTTTTGCCCTAATTTTACTTTCTCCCCAACTTTAACAATTGCCTTTGCTGGCGCACCTATATGTTGTTGAAGAGGTATATATACGACTTTTGGACTTTCTACTTTCTCTATAGCCTTTTTTGCTGAATACTCTTTATTGTATTGAGGGTGTACTCCCCCCTTAAAAGTTAAGAGCTTCATTTTCTTACCCCCTTATCTAAAAAATAAATAATTATTCTATTTATTTTTTAGATACTATAGTATTATCCAAAATTTAACATAATCATTTTTTATCAGTACTTAAGTTATTTACTTTTAAAACAAAAAAGGTTGTATAAACAACCTTTTAAATTTATTGAATAGAGTTTATAAAAGTTAAATACCCTTGTAAGCTATTTAAAAATATACCTTCGCTTATATTATAATTTTGTTCATTTGCAGACTTAGAAGCTTCTTCTATATTTTTATCTACATTATTTAGATATGTAGTCAAATTAGACTTAAATACCTCTGCTCCTTTATAATCAATTTTACTAACTTCTTTTTCTATGTTTTTAACCATCGTTTTTCTATTAGTTAATATAGTATTATACTCTTCCAAATTTATATTATTCTTATTATCTGTCCATAATTTAGATTCTAATTCAAAGTTATCTATAAGACTACCTAACTGTTCTGATATTGTTTCTAAGTATGAATATTTACTAGTATACTCCAAAGATAAAACAGGCATTTTTACTTCTGCTAAAAATGCATCTGGATATAATACTCTTATACCTTCTAAATGATTTCTTATACTTTCTTTATCAAATGATACATATGTCTGAACTTTATTTACTCCCTCTATATTTATAGTAGAAAAAGGAACTTTTTCTTTACTTAATACCTCTTCTATTTTGCTAATTTCATCTTTATCTTCAACTGAGGCAACTTGTATTGTATATACATTCCAACCTTTTACTTTTGCAACTTTTACATCCTCATTGACCTCATCAGTTTTTGCTTCATTATTCTCTTCTTTAATTTTATCTATTTCTTTAGATATGTCATTATAATCAACAGTTTCTAATCCATTATCATTTGATTTTTTTAAATCAAAAAATGGTGCTTTTAACTCAATAGATGCAACTTTTTCTTTTATACTATTAAACATATTACTATTTTTAAATTGTATATATCCATATCCACATATTAAACATATACTTGCTCCAACTATATATATCTTTATTACCCTATTTTTTCTTCTTTTATTAAATCCTTTGTATATCGATCTTCTTTTATTCATTAGTTAATTCCCCCTTAAAAGTGTTCTTACTAATGTATATTTAACTTGTCTAATATTTATGAATATAAATTTTAGGGTATTATATTTTTATTTTTGCAAATACAGGATAATGATCCGACATATCTTTTATAATAACATCATAATCTATAACTTCTATATTCGATGATACGAATATATAATCTATTCTATCTAATCCCGTTGGAAAAGTTAAAATATTTGATTTTCCTAACTCTTTTGCAACATCTTTTAATATATCTTCCTCTACAGTTACGCCTCCTTGATTAAAATCTCCTACAACTATATAAGGTTCATCTCCTAATTTTTTTATAAAATCTAATAATTCTCTTATTTGTATTCCTCGCTCTTCATCATCTAAGCCTAAATGTATATTTATTATATTTAACTTCCGATAATCAACTTTAACTACAGTATGTAACATACCTCGTTGTTCACGAAAACTACTTAAATATATGTGCTCTTCACCCTTAATTGGGTACTTTGAATATGTAACAAGTCCATAATTAAATCCTAAATCTACAACATTTGCTCCAAAATGAGAGTTCATCTTTAACTCTTCTTTGAAGCTACTTACTTGAAATCCCGCTCTAGCAGACTCGTTTACTTCTTGTAAACAAATTATATCTGCATTAGATTGTTTTAAAAAGTCAATTGTATCAAAAAGTGTTGGAAACATATTCTTATTAAGTCCACTATGTATATTGTAACTTATTATATTAATTTCCCTTCTAGGAGGAAATAACTTTATCTCTACCATTAAAGATATAAACATTATAATTATTATCAAACTTACTATGATAAAATTTCTCTTTTTTATAGTATATCAACTCCTTCTGTCTTTTCATTTATATTATATGCGAATAAAAAAAATTAAAGACACTTATATAAGCATCTTTAATTTTTGAGTTTTATTTTTTCTTTGTAAGTTTTTCTTTCATAATATAATTTATTACTTTTCGTCTTATATCTTCAGCACTTTCCTCGTCCTCTACATTTATATCTAATAGTCTAGCTATAGATTTCATATCTTTTCTTGTTTTAGATTTATAACTTTCTATCAAATCTAATTTTATCTTCTCCGGCTCTAATATACATTCTTCATCTCCATTTCTATAAAGTACATATTTTTCAGAGTATTCTTTTCTATTTAAATATATATAATTAGATATTCTTTTCAAAGTTTGAGTATATGAACTTTTCGCATTAACATTAATCCCTAAATATCTAGCAAATTTAACTAGTTCATTTTTTGATTTAAACAATTCCTCTGATTTTATTACTCTAGCCACAGATTGAACATTTTCTTGACTAGAACCTCTCTTTAATATTTTTGAATATATTTTATTTACACTTATGTCGTCTAAGTAATTTTTTATATTTTCATTTATAATTTTATCTATATTACCTTCAAAATATTTTTGAACACCCTTTTGAGATGAGTAATTACTAATTTCGTCTTGGGCCATTTCTAGTATCA
>NZ_CATXCO010000234.1:0-3608 GCF_958366745.1 uncultured Romboutsia sp. | reverse complement strand
AAACTCATCTACAAGAATATATCTATATACACTTCTAACTCTATCTAAAGCTGCCTTATTATTTTTTAATAATTCATATGTTTTAATTAACATATCATCAAAGTCTATTTTATTCATTTGTTGCTTATACTCTTCATAAAAATTATATACCTTTATGAACTCATCGTTAGTTAATACCTCTGATTTAAAATCTCTTTTATCCATCAATTCATTTTTCACATATGAAATTTCATTTATAACTTGTCCAATGGTTTCATCATCATCTGCATTTTCTATATTCAATCCTTTTAATATATTCTTTAATCCTATTCTCTTTGTCTTTTCATCTAAGATACTTTCAATATTATAATTTTCAAAATATCTCAATATCCTAAAAAATACAGAATGAAACGTCCCATATGTAACCTTATTCATTCTAAAGTCATTACTTAAAGATAATGCTCTATTTTTCATCTCTATAGATGAGGCTTTTGTAAAACTTATTGCAAGTATGCTTGTAGGCTTTATATTTTTATTTACAACCATATTAGCTATTCTATATGTTATAACTCTAGTCTTTCCCGAACCTGGTCCTGCAAGCACCATACAAGGTCCATCTAAATGATTTACAGCCTTTAATTGATTTTCATTTAATTTATCTATACTTATCATATACTACCTACCTTGAAGTATTATTTATTTCATTTATAATAGTGTTAAGCATCTTCGCTTAACCTAATAATTATTATAATATATAATCTAAAAAAGGAGAAATTTTATGGAAGTAATAACTAAAGTTTTAGATGAATTAATAGATATTCCTCCTAATCATTTTGTATTTGATATAGAAACTACAGGTCTTAACTCAAATTATTGTAAAGTTATTTTGATAGGAATTCTGTTTAATCAAGATAATAAAACAGTTATCAAGCAATATTTTGCTAATACAGAAGATGACGAAAAAGAACTTCTACTTTCTTTTATTAATGATATAAAAAATTATAAAAATCATATTACTTTTAATGGATTAACTTTTGATATTCCATTTTTAAATACTAGACTAAAAAAGCATAATATCGATTTTTCTCTATCAAAAAATGATGATATTGATATACTTAAACTAATAAGACCCTTTAAGGAAAAACTCTCTCTATCTGATTGTAAACTAAAAACTATAGAAAAATACCTTGGTATTTATAGAGAAGATACCATTTCCGGTAAAGAAAGTATTGATTTATATAAAGAATACTCTGTTAGTCAGGATATAGACTTAAAAGAAAAAATACTTCTTCATAATTATGAAGATATTTATTATCTAGGTATTATTTTTAAAATAAAAGATATTTTAAAAGGTAAGTTAAATGTTTTATGCATAAGTACAAATAATTTATCATTAAAATTAGTTCCAATATCATTTAAAATATCTAAAAATACACTGTCCATTAAATATATAGCTTTTGAAGGTAATATATCTAATATAAATATATATAGTGATTCTTACTCTATAATCTCTGATGAAAATAATATAACATTAGATATATTATTAAATAAAGGTACTGACTCAAATAATAATATAATTTTATTTTATAATTTATCTAAAATAATTCCATTAAAATTTAATGATTTATATTTAGAAGATAATATATATTCTTTATGCAATTATATATTAAAAAAAGAGCTATCGTCCTTGTAATATGGACTATAGCCCTTTTAGTATTCATTTAAAATTTCATTGAATCTATAATATCATCTATTTTTTCATATGCTTTATTTATCGCTTCTTGTTTTTCTTCTTCTGTAAATCCAGTATCATCAACTAATAATTCTTCAAACTTTTTAATTCCCATAAATTTAATTATATCTTCTACATAGTTAAGACCTTTATTAAGAATTGGTCTTAACATCCAAGGTACATTTCCACCTGAAGATTGAATATATACCATTGTTCTTGGTTTATCATTTAAAAGTGGTTCTATTTTCTTACCTTCAAATTTTATCGTCTTTTGATCTTGCATTATACAATCTATATATTCTTTAAGGGGTGCTGGAAATGATAAACTCCACATAGGTGCTGCAATTACATAAACATTTGCACTTATAAATTGGTCGCATAACGCTCTTATTCTTTGCACTTCTTTTTGATCTTTATCATTTAATTTCTTAGCATCATCTTCATTTACTATACAATTTCTCTTTTCAAAGTATTGATACTCAAGTCTAGGTATATGTTCTTTATATAAGTCTATTTCTTCTACTTGAAAATCTTTATTTTTTTGTAAGAATTTATTTATAAATTTTCTAGCTACTGTTTTACTTGCAGATAAATCTTCAGGCTTAGAGTTTACACTTATATATAATAACTTTTTCATAATAGTACCTTCCTTCATATATTATATCTATTGATATAGTTTTTCTGTAAGATACTTTTTTATTCGTTATAAATAAAAAATTCACTTGGCTTATTTCCTTATACGTAAAAAAGACTATGAAATTCATAGTCTTTTAACTGGCGGAGAAGGAGGGATTCGAACCCTCGCACCAGTATAACCCAGCCTAAACCCTTAGCAGGGGTTCCTCTTTAGCCACTTGAGTACTTCTCCATATCTTATTTATACTTTAATTATACAAACTTATAACAAGATAGTCAATAGTTTGTATAATTTTTTTTAAAATTTTGCTGCACTTATAAAGTTCTAGATAAAACATCTGACCATATTAAAAATATTGATCCTACTAATGATGATTGTTAACTTCTTATGGTCACTTCCTTCTATAGATAATGTTATTAAAAATCTTTTTAAAATATAATATATAAAATGCATCAAAAAACCATGAAGTATATTAATATTTTACCTTCATGGTATAAATTTTTTACATATGTTTTTTAGCTTCTATTAACATTTCATTAGCTTTTTGTAAGTATTCAATAGCTTTTTCAATATTATTTGCCGTTTCATCTTTTCCCATATTTCTAGCTTTATCTACCCATTCTCTAAATCCTTCTTCATGCGATTCATTATGATTTACCCAATGAACTAGAAGAATTTTTAAAGTTTTCTCATCTTTACTTTCTATAGAATCGCCATGAGAATGATTACTTTCATGGAAATGATCACTATTATGATCCTGTTCATGATGATGTCTTACTCTTTTTTTCTCAAATATCATTTATTTATCCCCCATTATTTATACTATATTTATTTTATATTAAATTCATTTTTTATTAGTTTTATTGAATCCTTAATAAGTAATGCTAGTGGTTTATTCTCAAGTCCTACTAACTCTATATTTTCTGGCATAATTGGTAAAAGTATTTTTAAAGCCTCAGATTCAACGACAGCTTCACTAACTTTACTTGTCACTTCTCCCATCATCGAATTTGGCATAGTTATGGAAACTGGTGCCACGATTATATTCGCTTTCTTCACTGATGTTATAATAGCATTCTCTCCTGTTGCACCTTTATTTGCATGTGCTTTCATCATAGCACTAGTTGCAATAGAGTTTGTTCCAAGTACATATATATCTATATATGTAGGTAGTTCTTCTCTAAGATTTGATACTATCTGAGCGCCTATTCCTCCACCCATACCATCTATAACTGCTATTACCATATATCTATCCCCTAT
>NZ_CATXCO010000233.1:0-3618 GCF_958366745.1 uncultured Romboutsia sp. | reverse complement strand
ATCATGTGTTATATTTTTACTTATACTATTTAAATAATTAACATATGTATTAACTAGCCTAAATCTTGAAAAAATACTTTTATTATACTCCTGTAAAGTACTTTCTATACTATTAAATAAATCTAATTTATTCTTAAATGCATTTGAATAACCGTCAGTAAATAAAGCTATACTAATACTTTCATTTTCTTCTATTTTTTCTAATGAATACATTATATGTCTATACTCACCTTCTCTTCCCAAAGAGTCAACGGTTAAATTATTCCTAGTATTTATTACTACCTTATATTCATCTTTACTTTTTAATACTATATCCCCATCACCTAATTTTAAATATAATATAAAACTATCTGTTATTAAAACCGATAAAAGTGTTGTAGAATATTTTATATATTCTATCTTAAATACATTAGGATAATTTTTCTTATAGTGCTCTTCAACTAAAGATCTCCATCTAGATTCTATCTTCTTTTGAATTTCATAATTTATTAACTTTTCTTTTAATTTTTTTATGTCCATATCAAAATTTTCACTGAGAACCTCTATTGATGCTTTACATGCAAATCTAGCCCCCTCTAAACTATGCTTAAAAAAATCCGTACTATGACCATCTGCAACTGAGCATATAATATATTTATCATCTTCTTTATAATCAATATAATCTTGAGATTCAGAGCCTTTAACTAGATTCTTATACCCTATTACACTACTTTTAAATATATTAAATTTCATTGTATCCCCCTCCACTGCCTTTATAGTTATTTTTTATTAGAAAATTTTAAAAATTATAACAGGTTAAATAAAATTTTCATAAAAAAAAGACACAGCATAATCATATTTAGCTGTGTCTTAAGATATTTTTCGTTTCGCTTTAGTATGTGACTGTACTTTTTTAGTTTTTCTTACCGTTTTACTCTTCACAGATTTTTTAACCTTTTTAGAATAGAATATTGTTTTACTATCAACTAGAGTTAATGCTACTGTAAACCCTGCTGTTAATATAGTAAATAAAAGTAAATAAAAGTTTAATCTTATCGATATACCAACTACCGCATTTATTATCATCAGTGTAAGTGTTAAAGAAAAACATACAATAGCTGACATAATAAATATTTTCCATACTTTTTTCAAATTCTTCACCCCATATACCAACAATTATTTACATTGATTATATTATTAAATATATCAAATTTAGTTAAATATTTCAATTACTATTGTTTTTTTGGTAAAACAATCTTGAAATGTGATTATTTCATTGAGTAACAATCCTCCTTTATTATTAATACAATAAAAATAGATAAATTTTATATAAGGGGTGATTTATGTGGCAAGTCTTCCTAGTTTAGGGTCAAAAGCTCCGGACTTTAAAGCTAATACAACTAGTGGACCTATAAAGCTATCAGATTATACAGGTAAGTGGGTTGTATTATTTTCTCACCCTGGTGATTTTACACCAGTGTGTACAACAGAATTTTTATGTTTTACTAAATATTATGATGAGTTTAAAAAAAGAAATACAGAAATTATAGGACTTAGTGTTGATAGTAATAGTTCTCATCTTGCGTGGATATATAATATATTCCAATTTACAGGAATGGAAATTCCTTTTCCTATAATAGAAGATAGAGATATGTCTATAGCAAAACTTTATGGAATGATATCAGAACCTATGAGTAATACTTCTACAGTAAGATCTGTGTTTATTATAGATGATAAACAAATATTAAGAACAATTCTTTATTATCCTTTAACTACAGGTAGAAATATACCTGAAATATTAAGAATAATAGAAGCTTTACAGACTAGCGATAGAGATAATGTTGTAACACCTGCAAATTGGTTTCCTGGAATGCCAGTTATACTACCATATCCAAAAACTTATAAAGAATTAAAAAATAAAGTTAAAAAATGTAGCAACGCTAATTCTGATTATTCTTGTATGGATTGGTATCTTTGTTTTGTTCCAGATAAAAACTGTAAAAAAGATTCAAGTAAATCTAAAATTAAGACACCTAGTTCTAAAAATTCTAGACCTGAAATTACCAATCCAAAATTTCAGCCTGTAACTATTGACTACTGTCCTAATGTTAACCCTATAGTTATGGAATATGTATTAGGAAATCCAGAAAATGTTGATGCTCAACTTTTGGATGCTGTAATTTATGCTTTTGTTGAAATAAACCCTGATGGTACTTTATACGTTCCTACACCTAGGTTCTTAAGACAGCTAGTACAATTAAAATTAGAAAAACCAGCACTACAAGTAATAGCAGCTATAGGTGGTTGGGGAACAGAAGGTTTCTCTGATGCAGCTGCAACTCCAGCTTCTAGATATAATTTTGCTAGAGAAGCTAAAAAACTTATGAATCAATATGGTTTAGATGGTATAGACATAGACTGGGAATATCCAGGAAGCAGTGCAGCTGGTATAAAATCAAGCCCTCAAGATAGGGAAAATTTCACTTTATTGATTACTGCATTAAGAGACGTACTAGGAGATGATGCTTGGTTAAGCGTTGCAGGTACTGGTGATAGTGCTTATATAAGAAATAGTGCTGAGATAAATAAAATAGCTCCACTTATAACCTACTTTAACCTTATGAGTTATGACTTTACAGCAGGAGAAACAGGTGAAAATGCTAGAAAACATCAAGCTAATCTGTATCCATCAGATCTTTCATTACCTGGATACAGCGTTGATGATATGGTAAATAATCTTATTGAGGCTGGTATGCCATCAGAAAAAATATTACTTGGAGTACCTTTTTATGGTCGCTTAGGTGCTACTGTAACTAAATCTTATGATGATCTTAGAAAAGATTATATAAATAAAAATGGATATGAAATAGCCTTTGATAAACAAGCTCAAGTCCCTTACCTTGTAAAAGATGGTAAATTTGCAATGTCCTATGATAATGCACTATCTATTTTCTTAAAAGGACAATATGTTCTTAGAAACTGTCTTGGTGGAATATTTGCTTGGACATCAACTTATGACCAAGCAAATATTTTAGCAAAATATATGTATCAAAGTATTTATGATCCTGACGCATTAAAAAGTGAATTAGAGCAAGTATTTGGCCAATTCTAATCAACTTCAATAATTTAGTATAACAAAATAAAAAAGTCTTGCTTAATTTGCAAGACTTTTTATATTCCTATAGCAGCTTTTGCAAGCTTATCTGCCTCTTCATTATATCTATCACCACTATGAGCTTTAACCTTTATAAACTCTACATGTAATTTATCCTTTATACTATCATAAAACTTCTTATATTCTATAGTCCCTTCTTTATTAGCTTTCCATACACCAACACACCACTTTTCTATTCCTTCATAGTCAAAGTATAATTTTAAATATCTTATATTATTATCTATACAATATTTCATGGCCATTTTTGATGCTTCTATTTCTCCGGCTACATTTCTCATACCCACTAACGACTCTTCATTTCCTTTTATACTATATGTTTTTTCTACTATATCATTTCTTAATATAACCACGCCTGACCCATATTCTCTTATTGCATGTTCATAACTTCCATCTACATAAGCTTTAACAAAATCTCCATTTTCTACTTTAACATCTTTTTTAACACCCATATATTCATATGCTTC
>NZ_CATXCO010000232.1:0-3626 GCF_958366745.1 uncultured Romboutsia sp. | reverse complement strand
ATATACCAGCTAGTATTAGTGCAAATACAGATGTTCCTAAAAATCCTAATATTGTTTTATAAGATATACGACCTAATTTTTTTGTATCACTTATATTACACATAGCAAGTGTTATTGATGTAAATACCATAGGTACTATTACTAATTGTAGTGAGTTTATAAATAGTTGACCAACTATATAAAAGATTCCAATTGCATTATTTGCCTCTGGTTTAGTTATATCTTGGAATAATAAATTATTTATCATAGTCCAAGTATCACTATTTCCACTTGAGATTAATTTTTCCCTTAAGAAAATAAATGATGTTCCAGCTATTAGGCCTATTATTAAGGCAGTCGCCATTTTGATAGCTAATTTATTAGCATTATTTGTTGAAGTGTGAGTTTTGTTCATAGTATCCTCCTAAAATTTTTTTAGGACACCAAAAAAACCTTAATACCAATAGATATTAAGGTAAAAAATACTACATTACGTACATTTCCTTATTAGTCTCACGGGACTATCTTAAAGGTATCCTATATTTTTTAATATACAATGTAAAAAAGTGTGTGTCAATAAAAAATTACATTAAAGTATAAATTTTGACATATAGTATAATTTTTTATAATATAATTTGATTATTTATAAAAGTCTACTATATAATATCCATTTTATTTTGTACTACACCTTTATTATTTAAACAAGAATTAATAGTTATAGCTAATAAAAGCGTTAAATACACTTGCTTTGATCTCGGCTCACCAGCTTTACACCACATAGCAAAGTGTTCACAGTTGTGTGAAACTAAATTAAATTTCTCTTCTCCTATACACTCTCTTGCCCTTTCAACTACTTCTTCGTTATTAAATTTTGCTTCTCTATTATCTATATAATAACTTGTTTTTCCACCTAAGAATCTATCCATAGTAGTTTCTCTTATACACATTTTTCTTAAAAACATATCATCTAATTTGCCATCATAATGCACTACACAATTTTCATTTATATATATTCCATAATGTCTATACAGATTATGCTTAGTATATATTATGTCTCCATATTCTGCCTTTGCCATAAACTATCCCCCTTGTAAAATAGCTATACTATAGATTATGTTATTTAAAAACTCTTTGTTAATAGTTATTTTGATATTATATTTCGTAACTTTTTGTTTATTAGTGTCATATAATTTATTAATCTATACTTTTTAAAGGAGGTGTTTCCTTTGAGTAATAGATATCCTAAGAAATTAAAAAACTGTAATAAGTGTAAAATGAATAACTATAATAATACTGCTAATTTAAAAATTTGTAGCTCATCTACTAGAAAAAATTGTAATAATAAAAATTTTAAAAACAATAAAAAGGTCAATTGTAAATCTAGTTCTAATATTAGTCATCCTAATAAGTGTTCTAACAATTGTAACTGTCATTTAAATAACTGCAATTGTAATAACAAATCTTGCTGTGGTCTTTGGCCTTTATTATTTTTAGTATTTTTCTTATAAAATTCGTTTCACTCATAACACCAACGATTTATCCTTGCACCAGCTTTGAACAACGTGTTGGTGAAACATTTCGGGTATATCCATTGCTTAGAATTCGTTTCACAATAGTGCAAATGATTTATCTTTTGAATAGCATTTTATTAAAATCCTTTATACCACTTTGTTAATAAAAAAATAGCTACCTTAATGTATAATTCTTATACTTTAACGTGGCTATTTTTATGTTATAATCAAATTTAATATTATATAATTTGTTCAAAAGGAGATTGATATGAAATATAAAGTTATTTTATTTGATGCAGATGATACTTTATTTGATTTTAAAAAAACAGAAAACTATGCCTTAGAAAATTTAATGTCTAGTTTAGATACAGATTATGATAAAGATTATTGTATAAATATTTACAAGGAAATAAACACTAAAATATGGAAAGAATTTGAGGAAGGAAAAATCACCTCAGATGATTTAAAGATTGAAAGATTTCAAAGGCTTATAGATAAACTTAATTTATCTGATGATGCTACAAGGCTTAGTGAATTGTACGTCAAATTTTTAGGCCAAGGATCCTTTTTATATGAAGATACAAAAGATCTTTTAGACTATTTATCTAAAAACTATAAATTAGGTATAATTACAAATGGACTTGCTGATGTTCAACACAAAAGAATTAGAGAATCTGATGTAGGCCATTATTTTGATGATGTTATTATATCTGATGAAATTAAAATTGCAAAACCTAATCCTGAGATTTTTGAGTATGCACTTAAATCTTTAAATCATGATGATAAATCTTCTGTTTTAATGGTTGGAGATAGTTTATCTTCAGATATTAAAGGTGGCTTAAATGCTTCAATAGACACTTGTTGGTGCAACTTAGCTAACAAAATTAACAACACTGATATAGTCCCTAAATATGAAATTAATAATTTATTAGATTTAAAAAATATACTATAAAATTACGGATATAAATATGTTTGTTTAAAATTCAACTTATTTATATCCTTTTATTTTCCTATTATTTCTTATATTCTTTTATTATCAAAATATGCTTTACCACTCTTTAATCAATCATTTCTTTTTATAAAGTATTTTGTAACTTTTTAGATATTAAAGTCATATTATTTATTAAAATATATATTTTATCAAAACAAAGGGGGATTATATTTTGTCTAAATATAATGGATATAGAGGGAAAAAACTTAGCATTTGTAAACATTGCGGTAATCAAGTTTGTTATTGCAATCATTCTAATGCTTCTAATAATAGAAAACGATTAAACCATAGTTATTCCAATTATAAAGAATTTAAAGTTTGCGATAAATGTAATCATTATCCTTGCTATTGCTCTAAATCTAAAAGTACACAAAATACTATGCTAAAGAGTACTATTGCAAATTATGACATAATTAATAATCCTATAAATATTCCTAATAATACTACTATCGATAATAATACTAAACCAAATTATAAAAGCATTTGTATCTATGATAAACCATCTAATACTACTTATAACCAAATTGTAAGCAATACTACTTTAGATGAAACCACTTTAACTATTAATAATTAAAACACTACTAACTTAAACTCTGAAGATTTAAACTCTAAGAGTGAAAAATTAAAAAATAAAAAATCTAGTAAAAAAGCTAATAAAAATAATCCTAGAACTAAAGGATCTAAGAAAAAATCTAAGAAACATGATGATATAGAAGATTCTAATGAAGAAGTTAAACCTACTACTAAAATTAAAGAGTCTAAAAAAGAATCTAAAAAAACAAAATCATCTACTAAGAAATCTAATAAGCACAAGCCTGATATTAATGAATTAGATGATGAGTCTACAGATACTAATACTAAAGTTAAAAATTCAACTAAATCATCTAAAAATTCTAGACCTAAAAATTCTAGTAAAAATAATAATGATTCTACTACTAATCAATCAATTGATCCTTACTATGAGGAATAATAAACCATGTAGCGACATGGTAGGCTTCTTATTGTTTACTCTTTTAGTATAAATTTAATAAACTATAGTAACTATTGATTTTAATTTATCAAATTATAATATAAATAAAAGAGCCATAAAATTAAAGTGTACCCTTTGTCAAGGACAATTTAAAAAAAGGTATTTCTAAGAAACA
>NZ_CATXCO010000231.1:0-3660 GCF_958366745.1 uncultured Romboutsia sp. | reverse complement strand
GTATCATATTACCTATACTAAATATTTTTTTAGCCATTCCTACAGTTAATATTCCAGAACATCTGTCTCCAACCATACTTATAGCTTTTCTTGAACCTTCTTTTGCACCATTAGCTAAAATTATTTTTTTTCCTTTTATCTTTTCTATACCACATTCTGAACTTGTGCAAAGTACCTCATTATTTTCTTCTATTTTTAAAACCATAGTATTTAATTTTAAATCAACACTACACTTATCAAAACGTTCCATTAGTACCTTTTTATACTCTTGTCCATTTATAGCATTTTCTCTACTTATATTATAATTTCCTAAATTTAAAGCTCCACCTAAAACAGGATCTTTTTCTATTAATAATATATTATCCATACCTTGCTTATTAGCTTCTATTGCACATAGTATACCTGCCGCTCCACCGCCAACTATAATTAAATTGTACTCTTTCATAATTAGTCCTCCTTAAATCCAACAACTGTAGATGATTTAGAATTTTTATTAACCTCGCTTATATCTATATTTAAAGTTTTACTTAAAATCATACTTATTGGTATCATACATCCTGTTCCTTGACATCCACCCATCATTGCACGAGTTCTTCTTTTTATACCATCTAATGTTGTTGCACCTAAAGGTCTTTTTATAGAATCTATAATCTCACCTTCTGTAACAAATTCACATTTACATACCATCTTTCCGTATGATGGATTTTCTTTTATAAGTTTATTTTTTTCTTCTATATTTAAATCAGCCATTCTTATCATTTTTTCTCTAGTTGATTTAAAATTCTCTTTTTTAGTTAATTGTATTTTATCACTTATTAAATCTATAACATAAGTTGCTATAGCAGGTGCTGCAGTAAGACCTGGTGAGTCTATTCCTATTACATTTATAAAGTTAGGATTATCCTTAGCTTCTTCTATTATAAAGTCTTCACTTTCAACTTTAGGTCTTAACCCACTAAATGTATTTAATACTCTATTAAATGGTAATTCCTTTATTGTTTTCTTACTCTTTTCCATTATTTCATCTATACCAGTTCTTGAAGTAGATATACCATTATCTGCTTTTGCATTTGGTCCAAGTAATAAGTTACCATCAACTGTTGGAGTCACTAAAACTCCTTTACTTAATTTAGATGGTACTTGGAATAATGTTTTTTTGCACATACCTCCTGCAACTTTATCAAATAAACAATATTCACCTTTTACTGGATTTATTTCATATTTAAATTCACTTATTAAATTATTTAAATATGCTCCACCTAGTCCACTTGCATTTATAACCATCTTAGCTTTTAAGTTTTCTCCATTATTTAAACTTAAATTATATCCATTATCTTCTCTTTTTATATCTATAACAGCTAGTCCTAATTTAAATTCAACTCCATTTTCAACAGCATTTTCTCCTAATGCTAAAGTCATTTCATATGGACTTACTATACCTGAAGTTTTAACATGTAATGCACCAACTACATCTTGATTTATATTACTTTCTAAAGCTAACACTTCTTCTTTATTTAAGAGTTCTAATCCTTCAACTCCTAAGTTTTCACCGTTAGATTTTAATAATTTTAATCTCTCTAATTCATCTTCATTAAATGCTAATACTAATGCTCCATTTCTTTTAAAAGGAAATTGTAATTCGTTGGCTAGTTCATCCATCATTTTATTTCCTTGTAAATTTAATTTAGCTTTTAAAGTTCCTTTTTTTTCATTATATCCACCGTGGATTATACCACTATTTGCTTTTGATATTCCTTCTGATACATCTTCATTTTTATCTATAACTAATACATCTAATTTATATTTTGATAATTTTCTTGCTATAGCACAACCAACTACTCCCGCACCTATTACTATAATGTCTTTCATATAATTTCCTCCTTTGTAATGGGCTTATATATGTAAAATTTTAACTAATATATTTTTATATTATATAATGAATTAATTTATAAGTAAAATTTATAATTTTTATAATTATCATTAATTTTTCTTATAATACTATATTTATTTTTATTTATATTTTAAAATTATTTCAATATATATATATACTTAATTTTTATAATTTTTTAGCTTTATAAAAATTAAGTATATCTTTTTTGACATTATTAATTTATTTTCACAAAAAAAGTTGCCTCAAATAATTATTATTTTAAGACAACTTATAATTTAATTACAAATAAAATATATATTATTTTAACAATCAATCCAAGTATGACTTCCATTATATATAAACTCACTATGTTTACACTCTGGACATACATATACTTTAAAAATTAAATGCTCTTCAACATCAAATAAAGATTTTAGTATACCTCTATTATTATCTTGTGAATCAAATCTATACTCCTTTAAAAACTTAAGCTCTGTATTGCATCTTAAACATTCCATAACAAATCCCCCATTACATTGCACAATTTTTATTAATATTAATTATAACAATATTTAACTATTATATAAATAACTTTATATCCCTATTTAATTTCCATCTCCCAAGGTCCATATAGTACAAACTCACCATCACTAAATTTAATTTTCATATTTCGTTTATTAATATTTTTAGGTGTTACATCAATTATATCTAAAATAGCATCTTCATTTTTCTGTGTAAATGTCATACTACAACCATTAGATGAGTTTCCAAATACTCCTTCTTGAATTTCTACATTCAGAGTTCTTCTTTTAATCACTTTGTTGTTTTTATTAAAATCCAAATAAATTCTTATATTTTCATCATATCTCTTTATTTTTTTTATTTTAAAAGAATTATTTTCATTATTAAATCCATAATCTCTATTATTCTCTATAACTACTTCTTTATTAAGATTAATAGTTTCACCATTCTTAGGTATTGGTAGCTTTATTACTTTACTACTTTGAACTACACCATATGGAGCTAATGTTATTTTAGGTATTATTATCTTATATGGTTTTTCCATATTAGAAGTATCAAAAATAAAATTATTACTTCTATCTCCATGTTGTACTATCTTACCTTCAACTTCTTTTCCTTTTTTATCTCTAAGAATCACTTCATAATCATAAGTATTAGTTTTTTCATTGTAATTATATGGATTTCCATAATACATTACTTGTAAGTCTTTCTCTTCTATTGAACTTATGAAGTTAACATCTAATAAGTTACCTTCTTCTTTTACTACTGAAACTATTTCTACATTGTTTTTAGTGTCTGAAGGACCTAAATCCTTATAGCTAGAAACTGCATCAGACTTTATTAATGAAAAGTTAAGTTCAAAATTGGTTTTATCACCAAGATCTAAACTAACTTCTATTTTTTCATTACTATAATTAAGGTTATAATTACTGCTAATTTCATATTTCCATTCATTTCCCGAACTTCCTATTCCAGAAAAGGTTGTATCTATATTTTCATTACCTATTTTTATAGTTGTATAATCCTTTTTAGGAATTTGACCAATACCTGATATCTTCATATTAACAGTTTTATCCTTAGTATTTAGTACAAAACTCTCTAAAGTTATTGTATTATTATTCTTATTTTTTGTTATAGGATTATCTAGTTTGTACACTACTGAATCACTTTTTATAACTTGCCCAGTTGTATCTACATAATTGTATACTTTATCAACTATAGCTTTAACTACAAGTGGAAATACTGTTAAAATACATACAATAGATGCT
>NZ_CATXCO010000230.1:0-3689 GCF_958366745.1 uncultured Romboutsia sp. | reverse complement strand
TATCTTTTATAAAGCTTATTAAATCATCTAAGGTTGCATTTCCATAGATATGAGGTTCTCTTTTTCCTAACATATTTAAGTTTGGACCATTAATTACTAAGATTTTCACAATTACCTCCAACTATCTGATTACAATTTCATATAATTATAATATCATAAATCATCAAATATAAACAAGTATTTGACTAATTACTTCGTCTATATTTTTACCATTTATATCTATTAATATGTCACTTACATTTCTGTACTTTTCATATCTAGTAGACAATAATTCTTCTATTTTTTTATTTAAATTTTCACATTCTTTTAATAACGGCCTTTTATTTCTTTCATTTTGTAAATGACTTATTATAGTTTCAACACTTGCATCTAGAAATATTACATTTTCTTCATTTTTTAATATATTATAATTTTCTTTAGTAGTAATTATACCTCCACCTGTTGATATTACTACATCTTCTTTTTTTATAAACTTTTTTAATATAATACTTTCTAGTTTTCTAAAATGTTTTTCTCCATCTTGTTCAAATATATCAGGTATAGTTTTATTTGCTAATATTTCTATTTCATAATCAGTATCTATAAAATCAAAATTCAACTTTTTAGCCAATTTTTTACCTACAGATGTTTTTCCTACTCCCATAAATCCTATTAGTATTACTCTCATATGTCTTCTCCCTTAAAATTTATTATATCTATAGTGAACTTAGTTTCATAAATTTGTTTGTTTTTTGATAACTTCAATTTAATATCTATAATTTTATCACTATTTTCCTTTGAAATCAGTACCTTATCTACATAATCTCCAATTTCATACCCACTACTTGCTGTTACATCTTTTATAAATAATTTATTGCTACTTGGAATAAATTTAATTTCTTTATCTTGTAACTTATTACTACTATCTTTATATTTACATTTAATTGATGTCACTGATAAGAAATTATTTATTTCTTCTTTTGAAGTTATACCTATAATACCTTTAGAATTTCCAATTAATTCGTCAATATAGTTTGTAATTTCCATAGCTTGTTGTTGAAGTTCTATTTTATCTTCTATATTTAATTTTATATTAATTGATAAATGTACTATTGAATAAATTATAGATGCTAATATCATTATTACTGATAATGTTATTACACTTTCTATAAGTATATATCCTTTTCTATACTTCATACTTACCTTCTTTTATAAGCACTCTTCCACTTATAGGCACTATTGTTATTTCTTTTTTTATATCTTTATAAATGATTTTTATAGTCGTTCCAGAAGGATATGGTGTCCCGTCTACCTTAAATTTTATCATTGGCCTCGTATACTCTATTTTACATGTCTTAGGTAAATGTACTTGTTTTATATCTTTTTTATTTTCATTTAAAGTAAAACCACTACCTTCATCATTATTATTTAGATATACATAAGCATTTGTATTTCCCATCATATTTATATTCCTTACATATCTTATATCTGAACATAATTGTTTTATAAATGAATTTACTTGATACTTCTCTACATTATCACTAGGAAAACATAAAGTTGTTATTAGTAGTATTATACTTATAGTTATTACAAGTTCTACTAAAGTCACATTCCTTCTCTTTTCATATTTTTATATCTCCTTATAATCATAAACTGTAACTATACTGCTTGGGTCTATATTTTTTATTTTTATATTATTTTCATCTTCAATTTCAACTTTATCATTCTCGATATTTTTATCATTATTTATAGTCTCATTATTAGAATCTAATATTTTATCAGTCTTATTTTCAGATTCTAAATTATTTTCTTTTTCGTAATTTATAGTTTTGTCATATGTATCCGTGAATTTATTAAGATTATTTATACCTAAAGTTTCAAATTTATTTTCTATTTCATCACTAGTATTAAAAAAATTTAAGTCTGTATTTATTTCTACATTCGCTCTATACTTTTTTGTATAGTTATCTTGTTTAAATGTAGATTCTATTTGAAAAGTAATTAATCCACTCGAATCATAAATTATTTTGCTAGGTATTCTTATGGTTGTATTTTGAATTTGACTATTTGAGATGTTTTTTATATTATTTACAAATATATTTCCCAGAAAATAGTTTTTAAACTCTTCCTCTGTTTCACTATTTTCAAGGGCTATACTTACTTCTTTTAATATATTGCTATGTACAAGTTCTATTGAACTTAATAAAGATTCTTTCATAACTATATTCTGATAATTTAAATTGTTAATTCTACTATTGCTATAATTTAATCCTATACACATCATAGTTATTGTACTTACTATAGAGAATACTATTAATATAAATATTAATACGGAGCCTTTATTGCTGTAATACATAGCTTTCAAGCCTCCTTATTTGTTCTTTTTTCTTTACTTCTATTACTATTTTATAACACTTATAGTAATATTCATCTTCTTCTACTATTTTTCTAATTTCATAGTCATTGATAGTCTCAGTATCATTATAATTACCACTTATATTTTTATTTCTAACACTTTCTTTTATGTAATCTAAAGTAGACTTTGCAATATTTGTCATTTCTATTTTTGATATATTGCTATTTAATATAAAATAATTATTATATAACGATACTGAAACCATATAAACTAAAGTGCATATTATAGATAAACTAACTACGCATTCAATAGATGTAAATCCATCACTTTTATTTTTCAAACTTCCTCCTAGTTAAAACTTATTAAATACTATTTTCATAAAGTTTCTTTATATGTTCAAAATCTTCATTACAAGGATTAATACCTGTCCATATATAAAAAGCCTCTAGTGCTTGATTTATAAGCATATCTATTCCATATATAATTTCTAAATTATTTTTTTTTGCCCACTTTAGAAAAACTGTATCTTGTGGCTTATAAACTATATCACAAACTAGTAACTTTTTATCTATTACTATATTTGTATCTATTGGACATAAATCACTTTCCATACCTATAGGTGTAGTATTTATTAAAATATCTATATCCATTAAACAATTACTATCTATCGCATCTTTTGAACAATTAGCCTCTGTATTGAAATTCTTATTTATAGAGTCTATAATTTCATTTGCTCTATCTAAGCTTCTGTTTCTAATTTCTATAGACTTCACACCTTGTGATGCCATTTCTATAGCTATACTTCTACAAGCACCACCTGCACCTATTATCATTACTTTTTTATTTTTTATATCATAATCTTTATCTAAAATCGACTTTACAAAGCCTCGCCCATCAGTATTGTATCCTTTTAATATACCTCCTTTATTTTTTATAGTATTTACAGCTCCTATTAATTTCGCATTATCATCTATACTATCTAAATATTTAATTATATTAACTTTATGGGGTATTGTAACATTACACCCCTTTATATCTAATCCTTTTATTCCATATACGCAATCTTTTAATTTATCTTCTTTTACATCAAAGCATACGTATATATTATTCTCAGAATATTTTTCAAATAAATAGTTATGTATAGTTGGCGAAAAACTATGTTTTATAGGATGTCCTAAAAGACATATCGTATTAGTATTTGAGTTTATATTCATTTTAGTCTCCTCTTTCTTTATTTCCACTTATTGGAGTATATATACTATATTATATTAAAAGTTACACATATTTAAATATTTTTGATAAATAAATTCATCATTATCGTCTCTTACTCTGCTTTTATAATTCTTTATATCCT
>NZ_CATXCO010000229.1:0-3692 GCF_958366745.1 uncultured Romboutsia sp. | reverse complement strand
TTATTATACTCATTACTAATTATATAATTTTGTTTGTATTATAAAGTAAAATTTATATACTCTATATTATTATTTATGGTAGTATATGTATATAAATAATAATTTTGGAGGTTTGTTATGGTTGAAATGAGTCTTAAAGAACTATTTGAAATTGGTCAAAGCTTTGAAAGTTCTGTCGGAGAAGGAACTAAAGGGGAAAGAGCTAGAATTTTCAAAAATAATTCTAGATTAAATTTAACTGATGAAATGATATCATTTATAGAAAATATAGACTATGAAGTGAATTTCTTAGTTTCAGGTGAAATATGGTGTCCTGATTTTCAATTAAATGCTACAGTTTTAAAAAGATTTTTAGATCTTAATACTAACTTTAATATGTCAGTTATAACTATGGCTCGTGGTAAAAAGTTTATGGCTCCTGCTTTAGGTATTGATAAAGAATCTTTTAAAGGTCCTAGTATCGCTGTTTTAGATAAGGATTTCAATGTTTTAGGATTATTTGAAGAAAGACCACAAGTTGTTCGTGATATGCCTAGTTTTGATGATATAAAACTTGAATACTATAAGGGTAAATACCTTTTAGATACTGTTAATGATTTCATAAAAATATTAAAAAAATTATAAATTTAAAATTCGCTTCACCAACACACTAATCAAGGGAAGCGAATTTTATATGCATTATTTTATAGCTTATCTAATATATTTTTATATGTACAAGTTAAAATATGTAAGGTAGGTGGTATTTTGCATTCTTTAAATTTTGATATTACCTCGACTTTGATTTTATCTATAATTTTATTTATTGTAGGTAATTTTATAAAAAATAAAGTCAATATATTCAATAGATTTTGTATTCCTTCACCAGTTATTGGTGGATTATTATTTTGTCTATTAACTCTTCTTTTAAAGTTTTTTAACATCTGTGATATTTCTATGGATACTTCTCTAATGGATTATTTAATATGTTTTTTCTTTACCACAGTTGGAATTTCAATGAGTATGTCTTTAGTTAAAAAAGGTGGAAAAGCACTTATAAAATATTGGATTTTGTGCGGAGTTTTATCATATTGCCAAAATATAATTGCTCTTATCTTATCTAAAGTTATAGGTATAAATCCATTACTTGGACTTATGTGTGGTACGATTTCAATGGAAGGTGGACATGGTTCTTCTGCTGCCTATGGTGCTACTATAGAAAATTTAGGTATACAAAATGCTATAAGCGTTGGTATAGCATCATCAACCCTTGGTCTTATATTAGCAGGACTTATTGGCTCTCCTCTTGCTAAGTTTTTAATTGACAAGTATAAATTAAAACCCGACTTAAACTATAAAAAAGTATCTATATCAAAAAATATTGATATTAGAATAAACCTTGATATTTTTTCATTTTTAGAACAATTATTAGCTATTCTTCTTTGTATATCTTTAGGAAAATTAATAGCCAATATATTTTTCAACTTAACAGGGATAATAATTCCAGCTATAACTGGTTGTATGTTAATATCAGTATTATTTAGAAATATAAATGATAAAGTTAATATTATAAATCTAGATTTTAAAATTATTGTTTTTTTAAGTGATTTATCCCTTGGAATATTTTTAACTATGGCACTTATGAGCATTGATTTATTTAAGTTATCAAGTTTATTTGGCCCAATACTTATTATTGTTATATGCCAAGCTATTTTTATAATTATATACTCTATTTTTATTTGTTTTAAAGTTCTTGGTAAAAACTTCGATTCTGCAGTTATGATAAGTGGTCTTATTGGTCATGGATTAGGTGCTACACCTACAGCTTTAGCTAATATGACCTCTATAGGTGATAAATATGGCTATTCTCAAAAAGCTTTTTTAGTAGTTCCATTGGTTGCTGCCTTTTTACTTGATGTATTTACAATGCCCTGTATAATCCTATTTATAAATATATTAGGCTAATATATTTATTTTTAGATGTAAATGATTAAAATAATTTATCTTTGACATAATAATAATAGAATTTTATTTAGGAGGTATTTTATGGGAAGTAATTTACATTGCTCAGCTACAAACTGCGCATTCAATAAAACTGGAGGTTGTTATGCTTCGCAAATAAAAGTTGAAGGATATGATGCAGCTATAACACCTGAAACTTATTGTGATACATTTAGAGATAAAGATAACTTTAATATGACTAACTACCATGGTAATACAAGTTTAACTAGTACTCAAAATATATCTTGTAGTGCTAATAAATGTACATATAATATATATGGTGCTTGTAATGCAAGCCATGTAGATATAAATTTTGAAAATAGTAGCTGTGAAACATTCGTTGCTAAATAGTGTTTTTTAATAATAAATGTGTAATTATTATTAAAATAGATTCTTTATCAAAGACACTATAAAAAAGAGCATTAAGAAATTACTAAAAGCTGATTTCTGTATTGTACAGTAATCAGCTTTTTTAAATTCCACTGAAAATAGTCATTATTATAATCCATGTAATGATCTATCAATATTTTAAGTTCTTCTATTATTCTACAGTTTTACATATTTATTTTTAGAAATTTTAATATTTTTAGTTATATAAATACCTTTTTAATCATCTTATAATAATTCCTTAGTTAATATTGTACAAAAAAAGATCCCATAAATAAACACGCTTTTTATCATGTCCACTATATAGGATCTATTTTATACTTTGAGCTATTTTTATATTTTTATATTTTTATATTATCGCATTAAGATATTATTTATTATCCATTATAAATTTCTTCGTTTAAGTTATTTTCTGATTTAGACACATAAACAGCAGTTGCAGCATCTCCAACTACATTTAATGAAGTAACAAGCATTTCTATTGGTCTGTTTATTGCAAGTATTAATGAATATGCAAGTACTGCTGCATCATTTTGATATCCCATACCTGTTAAAACAGTAAATAGTATTATTGCTCCAGCACCAGGAGCAGCAGGTGTACCAATTGATGCTATTAAAGCTAATACTGATATTATTAATATATTTCCTACAGTAACTTCATATCCTGAACTAGATGCTATAAATATTGCTGCAATAACTTGCATTATAGCGGTTCCGTTCATGTTGATAGTCATACCAAGTGGTAATGTAAAAGATGCTATTTCTTCACTTACACCTAAGTCCTCAATAATAGTTTTAGTATTTAAAGGCAATGTTGCAGCAGATGAAGAAGTAGAGAAACCAAATAAAGCTACTTTTGAAATTTTCTTTACAAATATCATTGGATTTAATCCTGTAGTAAAGTAAATAAATAAAGCATATCCAATAGTTAAGAATAATATTAAAGCTATTGTAGTAGTACCAACATATGCAAGAGCTGGTTTTAAATGCTCAACACCATAAATTGCAAAAGTTCTTGTTATTAAAACAAAGATAGCTATTGGTCCAAATTTAGTTATAACAAATGTTAAAAAAGTAGTTATTATTTTATTTATATCTTGTAATAGTTTCTTTAATACTAAAATTTCATTTCCTAAAGAATTAATACAAATTCCCGTAACACTAGCTAAGAAAACTATAGATAAAACACGTCCATTTTCACCAAATACTGAAGTTATGTTATTTGGTATAGCTTGTACAAATACTAAAAGCGGATTGCTAGCAACACTTCCTTCACTTGAGGCTATATTATTTATACTTACATTAAATAAACCAAGTTTATTAGCAGT
>NZ_CATXCO010000228.1:0-3725 GCF_958366745.1 uncultured Romboutsia sp. | reverse complement strand
ATTTAGCTCACTTCTTAATTAATATATTTTCCATTTATTTCGCTAAATATTCTATACTTCTTTTCACTTCTATATGAACAAAGTAAAAATAAGAGTGTAATTAACCCATTACATATTATTATACTTACTATATCATCAGTTATAAGTAAAGGTCTATAGCATTTTGCTGCAAATAATATAACATATGCTAAAACTATTATTTCTATAAAAAGTCCCATTTGAACTCGTCTAAATACATTATTCTCTTCGTCTTCTTGATAATTAAAAATTTGTTTTATAAAACCTTTATAAAAATATATAGCTTGCTTAAAAAAACGTATTGAGTACGCAGTAAAACCAAATAAAAATCTAATTGCTATATATAAGTATGCATATGGTTGTTGAGTGAATTTTAATAGTAATATAAATATTATTGGATCTAATATTAAAAATGCTATACCTCTTTTCTTTAGCTTCTTTTCATCAAATCTAAATTTTATCTTACTCATAGCTGTCTCCTACCTTATGTTGAATTTAAACTTTTTTTATTAAATATTACTACTTATATCAATATTTTAATTAAACAAATCAATTTAAGTTTAATTATAGATTATATCAATTTATAAATTTTTAGCTTACAAAAAATTTATAAATAGTTTTTTGAATATATTTTTCACCTTTATCTAATAAAGAAGCTTCTATAAAGCACATATTTCTTCCTATTGGTGCTGCTTGTGTTTCAAAACATATTCCATATCTTCTTTGAGTTTTATTACCATTGTAAAGTTCTACATCATCAGGGAAGTTCATACTGTATATAACTACACAATCTTGATCTGTATCAATTATCATATTTCTTCCTGATATTATATCATTTAGTTTTATTTGATTTTTAGTGTCATTTAATATAAATGCATGATCATAACCACATCCAATTTGAATTTGTTTATTATTATCGTCTATTCTCTCTCCTATTAGCATTTCTTTAGTAAAATCAAATGGAGTATTTTCTACGCTTATTTTTTTTCCTGTTGGTACACAAGTTTCATCAAGTTCTAATATATAATCACAGTCTACTTTTAAGTATTCATCTGTTATCGGCCTTTTTATATTTCCACTTAAATTAAAATAGCTATGGTTAGTCATATTAACTAATGTAGTTTTGTCACTTATAGCTTCATAAGTTTGCTCTATTTTATAATCTTCATATATTTTGAAAGTTACACATAAATCTAAATTTCCTGGATAATTTTCTTCCATATCTAAAGACTTAGTATATAATTTCAAAATTACATTATTTTCTTCTTCTAATATTTTTACATCCCAGATTTTAGAATTAAATCCTTTGTCTCCTCCATGCCCTTGATGAGGATTATAATTTTTAGCTAAGTCATAATCGACTCCATCTATAGATATTTTTCCTTCACAAATTCTACCTGAAGTTCTTCCTATTATTGCTCCAAAGTAAGATGGATTTTGTATATAGCTTTCTATATCTTTATACCCTACTACAATATTTTCTAAATTTCCATTTTTATCTGGTGTTATTATTTTAGTTATTATCCCACCTAAATTAAGTATTTCTACTTCAAACCCATTATCAAATCTTACATTATACGATATTATCTCTTTATTATCTATATTTTTTAGTAATGTTTTTGTTAAGTTCATTACCATATCTACCCCCTATTAATTATATAGTTACATATTATCACATCATATATATATTATACAATAATCTATAAAGTCTTAGCATATTTTTACTATTTTATATCTTACTATTATTAATAGTTACCTTATATTTTTAATCTGTATACTAATTACAAAGTCTTCATTTTATCTATTAATTTTCTCAAACTTTAAGACTAATTATATTGATAACATCATAAAGTAATTATTTTAAAAGTTATAAATATATATAATATAGAATTTATTTATCAAGCTATAATTATAAAATTTGTTAGGAGGATTTTAATTTGAATAATGTTATAGAAACTATAAATAATAGAGTCTCTTTGAGAGTATATAAGGATACTCCCATATCTGATGAAGACTTAAACATAATACTTAACAGCGCTATAAAAGCACCTACTGCAGGAAATATGATGATGTATTCTATTTTAAAAATAAAAAGTGATAAAACAAAAGAAAAATTAAGTGTAACTTGTGATAATCAACCTTTTATAAAAAATGCACCTCTTATTCTTATATTTTTGGCTGATGTTAATAAGTGGTTTAACTATTTCAAAGTCTGTGGCATTAATAATGTAAAAAGTCCTGGATTAAATGATTTAATGCTTGGTATAAATGATGCACTAATAGCCGCCCAAAATGTAGTTATAGCTGCAGAAAGCTTAGGAATTGGAAGTTGCTATATTGGCGATATTATGGAAAATTATGAAATCCATAAAAAACTATTAAATTTACCAGACTACACTTTCCCTGCTTGTATGCTTACGCTCGGATATTATCCTGATAATCATAAGCGCAATTTTAGAGATAGATTTGATAGTGATTTTGTTGTATTTGATGAAATTTATGAAGATTTAAATACGGATAAGTTAAAAGATATGTTTATTGTTAAGGAAAATAATATGCCTAAGACTAATTCTTGTAATGCTAAAAATTTTGGTGAACTTATATATAAGAAAAAAATCGACTCTGATTTTTCTAAAGAAATGAATAGATCTATAATTGAAAATATTAAATGTTTTATTGATGAAAAATAATATCTATAAATTTTAATAAATTTAAAAATACCCATATTTTATATTTAACAATGTATGGGTATTTTTAAATTAACCTTAAATAATTATACAAAATAGGACCTTAATAATTACAACTAAGATCTATAATATTAGCTTCATTTATATATTTTTCTATTATATATATATAGATAAGTCAAAATAACTTATACATTTATCAAGTATAGCTGCATCACTAGTAACTACCCTATCTAAATTTTCTAAAATCACATCTGCATTATTAACTAAAATTACTTCTGTTTTTATATTGTATAAATTTAATATATCTAGTATTTTTAATTTTAAGTTACCAGAATTAGATACAGGAGAATCTAAGTAAAATATTACACTTGGAACACTTTTTTCATCTAAGAACTTTCCTATTAATTCTATTGCATAATCTGTTTTATCAATAAGTTTATATGTTCCTCTTAATCCTGCTAAATCTCTAATGCATCCATCGCTTCCTCTTATTAAAGTACCTTTAGATAATGCTACTTCTAATGTAATTATAAGATTAAATCCATATATATAGATAGTATCCTCATTTATTTTATTTACATCAAGTAATTTCGATTTTCTAAGTAACTTTTTACCTTCTGTACATATAGCCCTTTTAAGTGCATTTCTTTGTCGTAATGAAAATTGTTATCTATCTCCTACAAAATTTACAACAGAATCTATTTTATAATCTCTATTTATTAACCATTCTATTTCTTCTTTAGCTTTTGATAATTTTATTATTTCTTTATTAGAAAACCATTTTTTATCATTTATATCAAATCCTCTTTGAAATACTTTGCTCATATTATCCGCCATCCTATTATAAGTAAATTTAATATTTTAGAATTTTATTTATAGTTTTTAATTATAGAATATAAAACAGGCTAATTTTAAATAACCTAATCATTATTTAAACTCAGCCTGTTTTATATTATTCAGATATTCTTTTAGTTTCAATTACATTATTTTCTTTATTTATCTTTAATATCATAGAACATG
>NZ_CATXCO010000227.1:0-3772 GCF_958366745.1 uncultured Romboutsia sp. | reverse complement strand
ATAACAATTTTGTTATTTCCTTTTTCATCAATATTTTCTGGTTGTGTTTTACTACATCCTATTGCTGATATTGTTAATACTCCTGACAATGCTAATCCTAATAATTTTTTTAATTTCATTTTATTTTCCCCCTTAATTTTTATATAGTTTAATATGAATATCCTTTACAAAGTAAATTTTATTTAAGCTTTTTATAAGCTAAATTCCCTATACATTGAATTAATTGAACTATTACTATTAATATGAGTACAGTATACAACATTACTGATGTATCAAACTTCTGATAACCATATGTAAGTGCTACTGCTCCTAATCCTCCTGCGCCTACAGCACCTGCCATTGCAGTATAACCTAGTATTGATATTGTAGATAATGTTATTCCTGATACTATTGATGGCATTGCTTCTTTTATCATTATTTGAAAATCAGATGCCCCAAATGATTTTGCAGCTTCTATTAGACCTTTATCAACTTCTTTTAATGCACTTTCTATTACTCTAGCTATAAATGGTGCTGCTCCTATTGTAAGTGGTACAAGTGCTGCATTTACTCCTATAGCCTTACCTACTATAAATCTTGTAAGTGGTATTATTGCCACCATTAATATGATAAATGGAAAACTTCGAACAGTATTTATAATCCCCCCTAATACATCATTTAATTTTTTATTTGGTCTAAGTCCATTTGAGTCAGTTATTACTAAAGTTATTGCAATTATAAATCCTATAATTGTAGCAAATATTGTTGCTACAGCTGTCATGTATAAAGTTTGGAAAAATGCCTCTATTAAAATATCTTTTGCAAATTCTAAAAAATTAGTTTTCATTTAAATCCCCCCTTTTATGCTCTTTCTAATTCTTTATTATTAATTTTATTTTCTTTATTTTGTAATACTTCCCATTTTACATCAGTTAAATTTAAGTAATTTATCACTTGTTCTTTTTTATCTTGTGGAATATTTATAATAAGCGATCCCAATACATCATCTCTAAATTTTTCAAGTTTTCCCCATACTATTGAAAAGTCTATATCCAAACTTCTAGCCATAGAAGTTATTATATAGCCATTTGAAAACTCTTTAGGGAAGAATAGCTTTATATTAACTCCACTATTTGGTACTACTTCTTCCTCACCTAATAGTTCTTTTAAACACTCTGAATGATTTAAGAATAACTCTTCTGTATCTCCACACTCTAATACTTTACCATCTTTTAATATTGCTACCTTATTACAAACTTCTTTTACAACTTCCATTTGATGTGTAACTATTATTATAGTTATTCCTAGCTTTTTATTTATATCTCTAAGTAAAGATAGTATTGATTTTGTAGTATTTGGATCTAGTGCTGATGTAGCTTCATCGCAAAGTAGTATATTTGGATTTAATGCAAGTGCTCTTGCTATAGCAACTCTTTGCTTCTGACCTCCGCTTAGGTGTTTGGGCTTATTTTTTGCTTTATTTTCCAATCCAACAAGCCTTAATAGTTCATCTACTTTTTTATTTATTTCTTCTTTTGAATATCCCCAACATTCTAATGGTAGTGCTACGTTTTCATATACATTCAACCTCTCTAATAATGAAAAATGTTGAAATATCATACCTAAATCTTTTCTAAATTCTCTTAATTCCTTTGACGTTAAATCTTTTATTTCTTTATTATTTACAGTTATACTTCCATCATCATAGCTTTCTAATCCATTTATACATCTTAATAGTGTTGATTTTCCAGCTCCACTGTGCCCTACTAAACCAAAAATCTCACCTTTATTTATTTCCACATTAATATTTTTTAGCACCTGTGTATTTCCAAAGTATTTGTTTACCCCTTTTATTCTTATCATCTTTTTCCCCTCCAATTTTAAAATTTATTTTACTTAAAATTAATTTGGTTAAAAATATACTTTATTAGATATCAAAAAAACTCCCGAACCTAAGAACTAAGTCTTAGGAACGAGAGTTAAAACTTCGTGTTACCATCCTAATTTATTTGTACCTCACGATACAAACCTCATCAAGTACACCAAAATATTTTGGTTATACTCTATCACTGTAACGGGTGAGCCCGTTGTAGCCTAAATCAAAAAGATCTCGGTACACCACTCCAAGGCCATTTTCCCTTTAATATCCTTCGCTCCCTCTCACCAAATAGGAACTCTCTGTAAAAGTATTCTTAAAGGTACTCTCCTTTTCTTAGCGTTTGTTGTTATTTTTTATTTGCTACTTATATTTTAAATAATAATTACTTTAGTTTTATTTGTCAATAAATTTTCTGAAATTTTATAATATTTATTTTATTCCTAAAATTACAATTTAAATATTATTTATAGCATATTATCTATTTCAATTTTTTTGTTTATTCAAAGAAAGCATTTGAGCATTTAACTATTTTACTTACATTATTTAATCTATAATTTATAAGATCCTTACTAATACATTTATTCTTATAATCTAACATTATCAATAAACTAAGTTCTTTCAATAATATTAGATTATTGTTTAAAATATACATAAACTTGTATTGTATTAATAGTATTAAAATCTAATAAACACTAAAAAAACATCCTTATATTTGATTTTTAAAATTATCAAATCTATAATTGTATATGTTAACAATTACTGCAATCGGGGGAAATTATTATGGAGAATCTTATATTATCACTTAATGTTGTCTTACCATTATTTATTACAATGTCATTAGGTTATTTTCTTAAATCTCTTAATATGTTTGATAATAATACATTAGATACGATGAACAACATTACATTTAAATCATTTTTACCTATGTTATTATTTTACAACATATATAAAACTGATTTACAAGGCGTATTCAATTTAAAGTTAATGATATTTTCAGCAACTTGTGTAATAGCTTTATATTTAATATTATATCTAATAGTTCCATTAATAGAAAAAGATAATAAAAAGCGAGGGGCTCTACTTCAAGGGCTATTTAGAAGTAACTTTGTAATATTCGGTATTCCTATAACAGAGTCCTTATTTGGAAGTGAAAAAGTTGGTGTTGCTGCTCTTTTAATTGCAGTTATTGTCCCACTGTTCAATATTTTATCAGTGATTGCACTAGAAACTTTCAGAGGTGGTAAACCTGATTTTAGAAAGATATCTATAGGAATAATAAAAAATCCACTTATAATTGCATCTTGCTTAGGTATACTTACTTTACTTCTTAAAATTAAAATTCCTACAGCAATAGAAAAAACAATAAGTGATGTTTCAAAAATAGCTACTCCACTTTCACTTATACTACTTGGAGCATCTTTTAAATTTGACAATATAAAAAAATACCTAAAACAAACAACTATAGCTGTTGTCGGAAAAACTATATTGACACCATGTATCATACTTCCTATATGTATTATGTTTGGATATAGAGGTGTTGAACTTACTACACTTATGATTATATTTGCTGCACCAACTGCTATATCATCTTTTACAATGGCACAACAAATGGATTCAGATAGTTAACTTGCAGGCCAGATAGTTGTATTTACATCTGCTTTTTGTGTGGTTACGGTATTTATGTGGATATTTATATTAAAACAATCCCATTTGATTTAATACAAATATAATATTAATCTTAATTTTAAAATCACTAATTTAAATTATTAAATAAAAAAACTATAGAATGGATAATTATCATTCTATAGCTTTTCATTTAATAATTTAATGCTGTTTGTGTTAATGTAAATTCTTTAATATTTATATTATCTTGTTTTTTTAACTTTTATTGTTTTTGTCTTTTATTTGTATCTT
>NZ_CATXCO010000226.1:0-3812 GCF_958366745.1 uncultured Romboutsia sp. | reverse complement strand
AATTAAAAAATTAAAAAATGGTAAAAATACTAAATCTATAATTGCAATGGCTGTTATAGGATGTCTTTGTTTACGAGTAGGATTTACATATGGAAAATCTGTAGGTAGAACTTTACCTGCAACGTCAAGAAAATATAGCGCTAATAAAGTTATAGCAACTGTTGGCGATACTAAAATAACAGGTGAACAACTTAGACAAAAAATGGAACCATTATTTTATATAAATGCAAAAACTAAAATGACTGATGAAGAAATAGATGTTTATGAAGCTAGTTTTATAGATTATATGACTACAACAGAAGTTTTATATTTAGAAGGTAAAGCAGAAGGAATAAAAGTTGAAAAAGAAGATATAGAAAATGAATACTCTACTTTAATGTCAAGTTTACAACAAACTTATAATATAACAGAAGACGAATTAATTAATAAGTGTAATATAACTAAAGAAGATATAGAAAAAGAATTAGAAAAAGAATTAATCGCCGTTGAGTATATAGGACAAGCATCAGAAGTAACTGAAAAAGAAGCTGAAAACTATTATAATAAAAATAAGGACGAGTTTTTAAGGGTTAGAGCATCTCATATATTAATTAGCAATAGAGATGCTGAAGGTAATGATGTAAGCGATGAACAAAAGAAAAAGAATAAGGAAAAAGCTGAAGAAATATTAAAACAAGCTAAAGAAGGAGTAGATTTTGCTCAATTAGCTAAAGAATATTCTCAAGACGGTAGTAGTGAAAATGGTGGAGATTTAGATTTCTTTAGCAAAGGTCAAATGGTAGAACCTTTTGAAAAAGCTGCATTTTCATTAAAAAACGGAGAAATATATCCAGAGATAGTAGAAACTGATTATGGATATCACATAATTAAAAAGACAGATGAAAAGTATGACGACTTTGACACTATAAAGGAAGAGTTAGTATATACTTTAGGATATGAAAAACAAAGTAATATATTAGATAATTTAATTAAAAAATATAATGTAGAAGTTAAATAGATATAAAATATCTCAAAGTATTAAATTTTATTAGTACTTTGAGATATTTTTTAATTATTAATTTAAGTAGTAAAAAATTATATAAGATATAAACTAAAAAATAAAAATTTATAGTTTATATTTAGAGGCTACTTCAAGTACCTTTTCAGTATTGTTAGTAGCAAATTCAAAGAAATCTCCTTCTGTAATCTTAGCTAATTCATGTAAAAACTCTGGTATATCAGTAGCTTTAAGGTCACCTATAGATGTACCAAGTCTTGATTTACCAACCTCAAAGTTACCACATATATATATTTCAAATACATCCGTAGGTGTACCATCTATATTTTTCATTTTTCCAGTTAATCCAATACTGCCTATTTGATGAACTCCACAAGAGTTAGGACAACCTGATATATATAATCTTGGGAGCTTATGCATAGTTTCTTTATCTACATTTTCCCTGAAGTAGTCTATTATAGTATTTAGCATTTTTTGACTGTTTTGTATACCCATTTGACAGATAGGAACACCTATGCAACAAATACTTTCTTCTAGACTTGAATTTCCACTTATTTTTTTACTTACTTCTAATATTTTTTCAGCTTCTTTACCATTTAAGTTTAATATATACATTCCTTCAGTCATACCTATTCTTATCATAGGATTTTTTATTTTATCTAACTCATAAAGTAAAGCTTTTAAATCCTTAAGATATAATTGACCTCCAAATGGATGAATGTAAACTGTGTATAGACCTTTTTGCTTTTGTTTTCTTATTCTATGGTCACATATATCTACTTCGATACCTTCTTTTGAATAGTCTATAGGATCTGGAGTTAAATTAAGTCCTCCTTTTTCCTTTTCTTTTAAAGAATACTCTTTAAATTTTTCTATGAAATCTTCTTCACCAAGTTCATCAACAATATATCTTACTCTAGCTTTATTTTTATTTTCATAGTTACCATAATCTATAAATAATTTAGTTAAGCCTTCTACATAATACAGAGCATCTTTAGCTTCTATAGGTTCATCTAGTTTTAATCCTACTTTAGGGTTTTTACCTAGACCACCACCTACATATACATTAAAGTAAGGTTTGTTATCTTTAAGAGTTGCAATAAACCCTAAGTCTTGAACTGTACAGTGAGCATCATCATTATTGCTACTAGAGTATGAAACCTTTTAAGATAGGTATTTAAATAAGGTATAAAAATATAAATTTATGGTTTATAATTGAATTAGAAAAAATTGTTGAAAGATAAGTATTCTTTTTTAAAGGATAATATGATAAATATAATAAATATATTAATTAAGTCGTTGATAGTTAAAAAAGTTTATATAGTAATTTCAATATGCTTATAAAAATAACTAGAACAATAGATTCATTAGAGCATTATATTCCTAAAGGAAGGGTTTATATGAAAAGTGTAAAGAATATAAATTATAAAGTAATAACAATAATGGTAATAATTATTATACCAATACTGTTAATAGCACAATATTATTTATTTAAATTTGGAGCTATTACGCCTATGGTAAAAGGTATAGAAATTGAGATGGAAGATGGTGATTATGTTAAAGATATTGATAAGTTTGTTATGAAACTGAATGATACAATAACATTATCTACTGGAGAGTACGTAATTATACCATCTTATGCGAAAAATCCACATATCTATTTTAAGATTTTAGATAATTCTAATATACTAAGTATAAATGGAAATGAAGTTACAGCAAATCAAGAAGGTACGGCATCTATAGGCGTGATGAAGAACTCAAGGATATTGAAAAAAGTAAATATTAAGGTTGTAAATCCAAAGGTTGAGAGTTTAACGGCTACATTAGACAATGATATAAAGTATGTAGGTGAATCAGCTAAAATAAATAGTGAAGTACAAGTAGATTATGATAAGTTCAAAGAAAAACAAGTAGTCACATATGAAAGTAGTGATGAAAATATCCTGAAGATTGAAGGTAATGTTGTTGAAGCTGTAGGTGTAGGTAAGGCTAGTTTATATATAAAAGCTGGAGATAAGGAAACTGTGTTTGACTATAATATCCAAGCTAAAATAGCAAAGATAAGTATACCTAGTACTATTAAAATAGCACAAAACGAAACAAAAAAATTAAATCCGAAGATTATAACTGAACCTAAGGGCTTAAAACATGGAAAAATTAAATATGAGCTAGTTGATAGAAAAGTTCAAATAGATTATGCAATTAGTCTTAGTAAGGATGGAACTATAACAGGATCAAAAGAAGGAACTGAGAAAGTAAGGATAACTTGTGGAGACAAGCAAAAAATAGTAACCATAAAAGTAGAAAAAGAATCTATAATTGATAAAATCATTAAAAATATAATGGTAAATTATGAAATTATTAATGGGAAATTATCAATAGATATCTCATGGGATTATATAAAAGATATAAATAATTATGAAATATTCCTAAAAAATAATTCTCTAGGAGATTTAGACTATAAGCTTTTCAAATCTTTAAAATTAGATAAAAGTAATATATCTAATAATAGAGTAAATACTAAAATAGAAGTAGATTTATTTGAAGGTGAAATTCCAAGTTTGAGTTTATATGTTGTGGGTAAAAATAATAATATAAGTACTAAACCAAGTAATATAGTAAATATATTACCAAAATTAGAAAACATAGAAGAGGAAGTAATTGAAAATTTAGTTGAAAAAATTGATGATGAAAATAATATAGTAACTCTTACATGGGATAAGCTTAACATTAAAGATGTAACATATAGTGTTTATATAAAAGATAATAAAAATGGTGAAAATGGATTTATATTATATGAAAATAGTTTACAAGA
>NZ_CATXCO010000225.1:0-3828 GCF_958366745.1 uncultured Romboutsia sp. | reverse complement strand
ATTTGCTTAGTGATTCATAAGTAATTTGTCTGATTTAAATTGACAATTCAGGATTTTTAAAGTTATTGATTTTACTTATATTAAGAAATTATATACAAAAAAATATTATAATTTTCTTATACATAAAAAATTCGCTTCGCTCATTTCGCCAACGATATATCCTTGCTACCACTACGGATACATCCGTTACTCAAAAATGTCATTTTTTACGTTTATAAAATTATTGATATTACTTATATTCATATGTTATCCACAAATATAGTTATGATATAATTTCTTTATACGCAAAAAATAAGTACCTATAATATTATAATATATAAGGTACTTATTTTTTAATACTTATTTTATATACGGAACTGGATTTACATGCTTTCCGTTTATTCTTACTTCAAAATGAAGATGCGGACCAGTTGAGTTACCTGTAGAACCTATTTTAGATACTACTTGCCCTTTTTCTACTCTTTGCCCTACTGACACTGCTAATTTACTATTATGCCCATAAAGAGTTACTTTTCCATCATCATGCTGTATCATAACAGTGTTACCATATCCTCCTTTAGTCCCTGAAAATATAACTTTTCCTGAGTCTATAGCTACTGCAGGTGTTCCTGTTGGTGCTGGTATATCTATTCCAGTATGCATCTTTTTAGTATTAAAAATTGGATGTATTCTATATCCATATGGAGAGCTTATTCTAGAATGCCCTGGCACTGGCCAAGAACCACTAGATATAACTTGTCCTTCTCCATTGACAACACTTTGCGCTGCTATTTTTTCTATTTCTGATTCTAATTCATTTTCTTCTTTTTCTAATTCAGATTTTAATTTTTCTAGTTCTATTTTATCATTATTTAAAGATTCATTATCTATTTCTAATAATAATTTTAACTCTTCTTGTTCAACCTTTTTATTTTCTATTTGGCTCTTTTTATCTTCTATTTCTTGTTTATTTTCATCAAGCTCTGTTAAAACTTCTTTATCTTGTTTTACAATTTGCTTTACTATATATATATTATTAAAAAAGTCAGATATTGATGAGCTATAGAATAATTGCTATTTATTACTTTTATTCTTTTAGATAATTTATCTTTATTATTTTGTATATTATTTTCTAATTCATTTATTTCAGATTTTATCTCATTTATCTGCAAATCAAGTTTACTTATTTCTTCATTAGTAGATAATATTTTTTCTTCAACCTCTATTATTTTAGAATTTAATTCTATTATTTGTTCATCTAATCGTAATTGACTATTTCTATTTTCAGTTAGTTTTTTTTCTAAATCTACTTGTTTATTTTGACCATAAACAAGACTTGTACTAAATATTATACTACATAATGTTATCGTAGTTATTACTTTCCTCACTAATTCTCCCCCTAAATCTTATACTTTTAAATGTCTTTTTACAGATATAATACTACCTAGTACTCCAATGGTAATTCCTGTTATAAATAAAACAAATGCTAAAAATATTGCTATTTCTGAAACTGGAATCATCATGTTATTATTCATAAAGTTAATTGCATTATTTATATTTTCTAATATGTATTCATACATATATATACATATGAATAACGCTATAGTAGATCCTATAAATCCTATAGTAAAACCTTCAACTATAAATGGCATTCTTATAAAGTTATCACTTCCACCTACATACTTTATTATTTCAATTTCTTCTTTCTTGCTGTACACTATAGCTTTTATAGTATTTGATATTATAACTAAGCATATTAATATTAAAAATATAATAAGTACTGCACCAAAGTTTCTAATAGAGTTTGATATTTTAACAAAGTTTTCTATTACATCTTCATTATATTCTACATTTTTAACATTATCTAAAGTAGATATTTTACTTGACACTGCTTTTATATCTTTTGAATTTTCTAATGTAACGATGTAGCAATCATCTAAAGGATTTTCTACCCCTTCTAATAAATAGGCATCTTCTCCCCAGCTACTTTTCATGTCATTTAACATGGTTTCTTTGTCTTTAAACTCTACACTTTTTATTCCTTCTATATTGCTTAATTTATCTTTAAGATTCTCTATACTAGTTCCATCTAAGTTAGGTTGAATAGATACTCTTATTTCATTTATTTCATATTTTGTTGTTTTTATGAATTGATTTGTATTTAATACAATACTAGTTATTATACCTAATATTATTAACGATGCACTAACAGAAATTATAGATATAAAACTCATAGTTTTATTTGTAAAGATTCCTTTTATACCTTGTTTTACACTATATAAAAAATTAGACAGTAGCTTCATACATTTCCCTCTTCGTGTCTCTTATTATTTTTCCTTTTTCTAATTGAATAACTCTTTTAGGAAATAAATTTATAATTTCATTATCATGTGTTGCCATTATAATAGTAACACCTTCTTTGTTTATATCATTTAATATTTCTAATATACTTATAGAGTTTTCTATATCTAAGTTACCAGTACATTCGTCTGCTATAATTATTGATGGTTTATTTACTATAGCTCTTGCTATAGCCACCCTTTGAAGTTCTCCACCAGACAATTCATCTGGATATTTATTATACTTATCTGCTATTTTAACCTTCTCTAAAACTGACATTACACTTGGTTTTATAGTTTTTGAATTGGCTCCAACTGCTCTCATTGCAATTTCAACATTTTCATATACAGTCTTATCTCTTAAAATCCTAAAATCTTGAAATACTACACCTAAATTACGTCTATACTCATGAATTTTTCTATGTTTAATCTTACTTAAATCTTGTCCTAGTACTGACACCCTTCCTGATGAAACTTTTTCTTCTCGTGTTAAAATTTTAAGTAGTGTAGATTTTCCTGCACCAGAATGTCCCACTAAAAATATAAATTCACCTTGGCTTATTCCTAAATTTATATTATCAAGGGATTTGTTTCTATCAGAATATACTTTTTCTACGTTGGTAAATTTAATCAATTTTATCACTCCATATATCCTTTTTTTTACACTAAATTTATGCACATCATCTATTATATATTATAAGTATCATTTTTGTAACAGTTTTGTAGCATTTTGTCGTTTATTTTTATTTTATATTAATTCTATTCAAAACTAAAAAGCTATTTCATATTAAGGTAAATTATATATGAAATAGCCCCTTTATTAATATTTAAATTTTTTCATATTTTTTTCATCCTTTAAATATATTAGTCCATTTCCCTGTACAGTTCTAGGATATTCCAGCACTCTTGTGTGCTTTATCAATTGTGCATATAATTCTTCTTGTGTTAAATTTCTTTGAAATTCATTTTTAGACCAATTTTTTAATAAAGCTAAGCTTCCTGTAACATGAGGCGCTGCCATACTAGTTCCACTCAAAACAGCAAATTGATTATTAGGATAAGTCGAAAGTATATCAACTCCAGGTGCAACAACATCTATAGCTGTATTAGAGTTAGAAAACTTAGCAGGTACACCTTTTTTATCAACAGCTCCAACAGATATTACATCTGGATAAGCTGCTGGATATGAATATTCAAAACTATCAGCATCTCCATCGCCTTCATTACCTGCTGCACAAACCACTAATATATTACTATTAACTGCTTCTTTTATTACCTTTTCTAGTTTAGGACTATTTTCTGATAACCCAAGTGACATAGATATTATATCTACCTTTTGCTCTACTGCATATTTTATAGCATTTATTACCCAACTTAACTTCCCTGTTCCAGTTCTATTTATAGCCTTTAAAACGTAAATTTGCGCATCTGGAGCCACCCCTGTTATATTACTACCATTTGCGCATATAGTACCTATTACATGAGTTCCATGTCCAACTCTATCAATCCC
>NZ_CATXCO010000224.1:0-3829 GCF_958366745.1 uncultured Romboutsia sp. | reverse complement strand
GCTCAATTACTATGGCTGATGATGTAGCGGTAAGTGCTAGCTTCGGAACGGATGACAAAGGTAACCAAGTAACAGAAAAGACTTATTTAAATCAAAAGAGTGTACCACTTAATATAAGTGTAGATAAAGATAATGATAAGATTTTAGGTTATGAAATAATAAGAAAAGAAGCAGCTGCAACTGGATTTAAAGAAGTTCCTGTTGGATTTGTTGAAAGAAATAAAGAAAGTAACATAACTGAGTACAAAGATGTTATAGATTCAGTGAACAATAGAACATTCACATATAAAGTAAAAGCTTACGACTATAGCTTAAATAAAAGTAGTGAATTTGAATTAGGTACTGTAAAAGTTACTCATGATGGAAGCCTAGCTAAGAAGGATTGGACATTTGATACTAATACAATAAGCCCAGATGATACAGTTCACGAAAATACAGGACATGGACACAATGAAGATGGTTCAATAAATAATATTAAAGATAACGATGCATCAACAGTTTATAACGGTGCTATTGGAACTGATAACACTGGACAAACTTTAAGTGGAGATCCATATGTAACTATAAATATGGGAACTAGCAAACAAGTAGTAGGATTAAAATATACTCCAGGAAATACTACTGCTAAGAAATTCTCATTTAAAAGGTTATTTACTAAAAATAAAGAAGTAACATATGACTCAATAAGTGATTATGAAGTATTAGTAAGTAGTGATAATAAAAAATGGACTAAAGTTCACTCAGGAAAATTTGATACTACAAAAGAAAACACAATTTACTTTAATGAAAGCGGAAATGATTCAAATAAACAATTATGGTCAACTAATGCTCAATATGTGAAGTTAGTAGCAAAAGGTGCAAAAACTATATCTATAGGTGAACTTGAGTTATTAGGACAACCTGGAGATAATATAGAAATAGGAAGCTACAACAACGGTAAGTATACAAATGGTATAGGTAGATTAAAATCAGATTACACATACGCTAAGGATAAGACAATACCAGCTGGTTCTATATTAATAACAGGTGAATATAGAGGAGATCCAGCGTTTAACGTACCTTTAGTATTAAATGAAAATGATGGAAACTATGCATTACAATCACAAGTTATACTTCTTGCAGAATTACCAGATGATGCACAGTTAGGTGAAGTAGCACAAGGTAGTTGGATATACTGGATAACACCAGAACAAGAAAAGGCAATAATAAATGGAGAACAAAACATAAAAGGTAGTCAAGTTAAGGCTGAGTTATATAGATATAACAAGCTAGACTCTACAGGAGCTCCTGTTGGACAAAGATTAGTAAGTGATACCTTCTTATATGAATTACCAAGTGATTTAAGTAAGTTACCAACAATAGATTTAGCTACTTCAAAGGCGAGATCATCAGCTGCTAAAGTAATGGAAATAGATCAAAATACTGTAAAAAAGGCATTTGAGAATAGATAGACATTTTTAAGAAGGAGAGACATATGAGGAAATTAAAATCGTCAGGTAAAACTGCTGTTGTATCTACATTAGCTTTAACTTCTACAGCTGCAATTATTTATGCAGTCCCGAATATGAAGGCAAATGATGTTAAATCAACTGATATTGGGAACAAGTTAAAATTAGATGTAGAAAAAATAGATAGAGATACTGTAAAAGTATCTATAGATAACGTACAAGATATACCAAAGTCAATACAATTTAGTGTAAAACTAGATGGAAATGTAAAACTTGCTAATGGTGAGTCGAGTATAAAAGACTTAATAAAACCACAAGTTCAAGCTAGATTAGCAAGTAATGAATATCAAGATAGCAGTAATGATATACTAGCTGATTACACATATAACCAAGACTCAAACACTATAGATGTTCTTATAACATCAGAAAACTCTTTACCTAAGTTAGGAAATAAAATAGAAGTATTTGAGTTAGATTTAAAAGCAAGTGATAAAACTACAAAACAAGGAGGAACTACTTATAAAGTAGTTCCAAATGATAAAGATGAGTATAAATACTTATCTGTAACAAATAAGGAATATAGTGATTTAGGAGTAGTATCAGATGATGAAACTCTTAGCTTAAATACAGCACCAACTATAACCTCTTCTAAAGACTTTATAAAAATAGTAGAAGGTGAAAAATTAGAATTAACACCTCAAAACCTAGGAATAACTATGAAAGATATAGATGGTGATGCTGTTGAATTACAAGTTAAAGATTTATCTCAAAGTAATAAGCCTGTAATAACAACATTTAGTAAACAAACACCAGGATTATATAGCTTAGAATGTAGAGCTATAGATAGCTATAATGAAAAATCTGAACCTATAGAAATACAAGTATATGTAGATTATGCAAATGTAAAAGATCTTCCTACTATAACTAGAGACGGGCAAGCACTACAAACAAATATAACAATAAGCGGTGGAGATATATTTAAACCATTAGAAAATGTTAAAGCAGTAGATGCAAAGGGAAGAGAATTAGAAGTAAAAGTATCTACAGATAAGGCTCTTGAATTAGATCCAGAGAATGACACTACTTATGTATTAACATATACTGCAGTAGATACTTATGGAAATGAAGCTAAAATACAAGTTAATTTAAATGTAATAGCTAATAAAGCGCCTGTAATCTCAGGAGTTAAAAACCATACATTAAAAGTAGGAGATAGCTTTGACCCAAGAGCTGGTGTTCATGTAACTGATGAAGATGATGATATACAATTAGTTGTAGATAGTAATGTAAATACTAATCTTGCAGGAGAATATAGAGTATTATACAGTGCAACTGATAGCAAAGGTAAAACTACAAGAGTACAAAGTATTGTAAAAGTAAATCCTAAAATGTCTTCAATAAATCATGTACCTGTAATATATGCAAATGATACAACTATAAAATTAGGTGATGCGTTTAATCCTTTAAGTATAGTTACTGCATACGATGAAGAAGATAAAGACTTAACACAAAGTGTAGAAGTTGTAAAAAATAATGTAGATACTAAAAAAGAAGGTAACTACACTGTAACTTATAGAGTAAAAGATAAAAATGGAGCAACAGCAACTAAGACAATAACAGTAACAGTAGTTAAAGGCGTTACACTTGCTAGTGAAATAAAGATAAGCAATAAGTTTAATAATTTATACTTAGGAGCTTCTAAAGAAATAAATGCAGCTGTTAACAAAGAAGCAGATATAAAAGATATAAAGTGGTCTGTAAGTGATACTAATATATTAAATCTTGAAGCAAAAGGAAATACTGCTAAAGTAACTGCAAAAGGTGAAGGTAAGGTAGTTATTACAGCTACTACAACTGATGGAAGTAATCTAAGTGATAGCTTTGAAGTAACTGTACAAGACTTTAAAAAGGATGATGTAATTCCAGATGTTATAGCTAATATTATAGACACTAACATAGTAACACCAGTATCTGGACAAGGAGATTTAAATTCACCTGTAGAATTAGAAGTTAAAGACGTTAAATCAGAAGATTTTACAAACTTTGTCAAAGATTTAAAGAAAGGGAACTCTAAAATAGTTGATACTATAGAAACTAAAGAGTTTACAGTATACAAAATAAAATTAACTAAGTATAGATTATTTGCAAGAAATACTGAATACTATGTAGAACTTAAGATAGATAATAGCTTAGCAAATGCTTCTAAATACAAAGAAATAGTAGTTAATACATTAAAGGTTGAAGAAGATAATAATAACTCGAACGGTGGAAATACATCAGGAGGAAATGGATCGACTAACAACGGTGGAAACACATCAGGAGGAAGTGGATCAACTAACAATGGTGGAAACACATCAGGAGGAAATGGATCAACTAACAAT
>NZ_CATXCO010000223.1:0-3842 GCF_958366745.1 uncultured Romboutsia sp. | reverse complement strand
AGAAAAATCAAATTATAAAGAAATAGCACAACAAATAATAAATGAAATTGGTACAAGTGAAAATATAGTATCAGCAGCTCATTGCGCAACAAGACTTAGATTAGTAATTAAATCTAATGAAAAAGTAAATAAAGAAGCTATAGAAAATATTGATGGGGTAAAGGGAGTTTTCTTTGCATCTGGACAGCTTCAAATAATATTTGGTACAGGTGTAGTAAATAAAGTATATGAAGAATTTGCACAACTTACTGGTCAAGGTGAAGTATCAAAAGAAGAATTGAAACAAGCAGCTAGTGCAAATGATAATAAGTTTAAAAAGATAATAAAGACTTTAGGTGATGTTTTTGTTCCTATTATACCAGCAATAGTAGCTGGAGGTCTTATGATGGGACTTACGGAATCTATAAATTTCTGTGTAAATAATGGTTATTTAGCAATAGATACAAGTGCATCATGGTATGTATTTTTAACTATGTTTAGTAATGCAGCATACATATTCTTACCGATACTTATTGGATTTAGTAGTGCAAAGGTATTTGGTGGAAATCAATTCTTAGGTGCAGTTATAGCTATGATTATGTTACACCCAGATTTACAAAATGCATGGACTGTAGCTAGTGAAGGTGTTCTTAGAAATCAATCGGTATGGTTTGGACTATACGAGATTCCTATGGTTGCTTATCAAGGTCATATAATACCAATAGTAATAGCAGTTTATATAATGAGCTTTATAGAAAATAAACTTCATAAGATAGTTCCAGAAATGATTGATTTATTCGTAACACCATTAGTTACAGTATTTATAACTGGATATTTAACTCTTACATTAGTTGGACCAGTATTTGTTTTCTTAGAAAATTCTTTATTGACTGGAGTTCAACAAATAGTTCAATTACCATTTGGGATAGGTGGGTTTATAATTGGTGGAATATATGCAACTACAGTTGTTACAGGTATTCATCATATGTATTCGATAATAGATATGGGTCAAATTGCCAATTATGGATATACATATTGGTTGCCAATAGCATCAGCTGCAAATATAGCACAAGGTGGTGCAACACTTGCAGTAGGTGTAAAAACTAAAAATAAAAAATTAAAATCATTAGCATTCCCAGCAGCATTAAGTGCAATGTTGGGTATAACAGAGCCAGCAATATTTGGAATAAACTTAAGATATATAAAACCTTTTATAGGGGCAGCTTTAGGTGGAGCAGCAGGAGGATTATATGCGTCAATAGTTGGACTTGGAGCTACAGGAACAGGAGTTACAGGAATATTTGGAATACTATTACATTTACATTCACCTATTAATTATATAATAATGTTTGCAATAGCGTTAGGGGTTGCATTCTTTACAACATTATTATTGGGATGGGATGAATCTAAATAATTTTACAATAAGGTGGCAAATTATATTGTCACCTTATTATATATATAAAATATCGCTATAGATAATGATTGGAGGAAATAATGAACGCTTTAAATAGAGATTTAAAAAAATTAGTAAACTTTATAGAAAAAAATGAAAAAGAAAGAGTTAATAAAGACTACTGGAGATTAAAGTTTCACTTAATGCCACCAGTTGGATGGTTAAATGATCCAAATGGACTTTGTGAATTTAATGGTGAATATCATATCTTTTATCAGTACTCTCCATTTGATGCAAATGGAGGCATAAAGCTTTGGGGACATTATACTAGCAAAGATTTTATTAATTATAAAAATAATGGTACAGAAATATTTGCAGACCAACCTTTTGATTGTCATGGAGCGTATTCAGGTTCAACTATAGTACATAATGGAAAAATGAATATATTTTATACTGGAAATGTAAAGCACGTAGGAGAACATGATTATATTTCATCTGGAAGAGGACATAATACAGTTCTTTTAGTAAGTGAAGATGGAAAAACTTTTACAAATAAAAAATTAATAATGACTAATGATGATTATCCAGAAAATATGACTTGTCATGTTAGAGACCCAAAAGTTTGGATGGAAAATAATAAATTTTATATGGTACAAGGCGCTAGAGATAAAGATGATATAGGTCAAGTATTATTATTTGAAAGCGATGATATGATAAACTGGAATGTAATCAATATTATAAAAAGTGAAAGTAAGTTTGGTTATATGTGGGAATGTCCAGATTTATTTAATGTAGACGGAAAAAATATATTATTAATATCTCCACAGGGAATAGATGCTGAAGGTATAAAATATAATAATATTTATCAAAGTGGATACTACATAATAGATGGAGATTATAAAACTAATAATTATAAATTAAGGGATTTTGAAGAATTAGATAGAGGATTTGACTTTTATGCCCCTCAAACATTTGAAGATTCAAAAGGAAGAAGAATATTAATAGGATGGATGGGACTTCCAGATATAGAGGATTTATATTCTAATCCAACTACAGATTATGGTTGGCAGCATGCATTAACTATACCAAGAGAACTTAAAATTAAAAATAATAAGTTAATACAAAATCCAGTAGAGGAAATTAATAAGTTAAGAAAAGATAAAAAATATATTGAAATAAATTCAAATATAAATGAAGATGCATACGATACATTTGATATGATTGTTAATTTAGAAAAATGTGATAAACTTGAAAGTATTATAAAAAATTGTGTAAATTTAAGTTATGATAGAGAAAAACAATTATTTACATTATCTTTTACACATGGAGGTTATGGAAGAACTAACAGAAGTGTTAGCTTAGATAAATTAAATAACTTTAGAGTACTGTGTGATACATCGTCTATTGAAATATTTATTAATAATGGAGAAGAAGTATTTACTACTAGATTCTATCCAACTAAAGATAATGTAGGAATAAAGCTTAGTGGAGAAAATTTAAAAGGTAGCATTTGTATTTATGAAATGGAGGCCTATAAAATTGAAAACTAAAATATCATCAAGAATATTTGCATTATTAATAGATAATGTCGGTATTTATGCATTGATAGTAGGGATTTTTATAAATATAGGAAAAGACTCTACATTTGCCTTAAGCATTGGGAGTTTAATATTTACAATATATTTAATACTAGTACCAGTTATATTTAAAGGATATCATTTTGGTAAATATATGATGGGAATGAAGATAGTTACAGATAATTATAACAATCCAAGTTTAGTACATATTATTGTAAGAGAATTATGTAAAGTAATTTATACTATACCTTTTATCGGTATTATTTTAGTATTAGTTTCAAATTATGTTATGGGCAAGAGAGAAGATGGTAAGGCCTTACATGATATAATTGCAAGAACAAAAGTAATAAATGTATAATAATGAAATAAATATTGTAATATAGGGATATTAACGGAGGAAATTATGAAAAAAATAATAACTATAGGAGAAGCATTAATTGACTTTATACCCAATAAAAAGGGCTGTAGTTTAAAAGAAGTAGTTGGATTTGAAAGAGTAGCAGGAGGTGCACCTGCTAATGTAGCTGCAGTAGTTAGTAAATTAGGAGGAAAATCTAATTTTATTTCACAACTAGGTGAAGATGCATTTGGAGATTATATTATAGATGAACTTAATAAAGTTAATGTTGATACAAGTTATGTATTAAGGACAAATAAAGCAAATACTGGACTTGCATTTGTTTCTTTAAAAGAAGATGGAAATAGAGATTTTTCATTTTATAGAAATCCAAGTGCGGATATGTTGTTAAATGAAAGTGAAATAAATAAAGAGTGGTTTAATGATTGTCATAGCTTACATTTTTGTTCTGTAGATTTAATAGATTGTCCAATGAAAGAAGCGCATAAAAAAGCAATAGATTCCTTTCGTTGTTTTTTTGACGAGCCTTATTTCG
>NZ_CATXCO010000222.1:0-3862 GCF_958366745.1 uncultured Romboutsia sp. | reverse complement strand
AAAAGTCAGGGTTATCTTTTGATAGAGTTGTAAGTGTTGGTATGCTTGAGCATGTAGGCAGACCTAATTATGATTTATTTATGAGAAATGTATCGAAAGTACTTAAAAAAGAAGGTATATTTGTACTTCATTATATAAGTGGGTTAGTTGAATCAGAAGGAGATGCTTGGATGAGAAAATACATATTCCCTGGAGGAGTTATACCAAGTTTAAGAGAAATTGTATCTTTATCTGCAGACTATAAATTCTACACTACTGATATAGAAAGCTTAAGAACACATTATATGAAAACTTTGAAAATAATATAGATACAGTTAGAGAAATGTTTGATGAAAGATTTGTTAGAATGTGGACTATGTATTTATATTCTTGTGCAGCTTGCTTTAACACTGGTGTCATAGATCTTCATCAAATAGTATTTACTAATGGAGTTAATAACTCAAACCCTTTAACAAGGGATTACTTATATAGATAAATAGATATTTATTAAAATTATTAGTTAAGGTATATATTATTAAATTAACTGTTTATAAAATACATATATATTAAAAGGTGCTTCTTGATTTATTTAATAAGAAGCACTTTTGTATTATAATAAATAGCTGAACAAAATAATACAATAATATTATTTTTGAACGTAGGTGTATGATAGCTATAATAAATGAAAATACACTTATAAAACTTTATTTAGAAAAAACTAGAAGAAATAATTATACATGATTACTTAGAATTTTATCGATATTACACAATGAAACAATATTTAAATGATTAAAAAATAATATAAAAACAATAAAAATACATTAATATTATGTATCTAAACTTAAATTTAATTGACTTTGTAAAAATAAAGAATATAATTGAATTGTAAACCATAAATAAAAGATAGGTTTACAAAAGGGGGGGTACATATGAAATTAAAAACTAAGGAATTAGTAATATGTTCAATATTTGCGAGCTTAACAGCAATATTAACTCAAATATCTATACCACTTCCAGCAGTGCCACTTACTATGCAAGTATTTGCAGTGGCTTTATGTGGTTTAGTTTTAGGTAAGCGATTAGGATTTATATCTCAAATTATATATGTATTATTAGGTACAATAGGATTACCTGTATTTGCACAGTTTAGTGGTGGGATAGGTATAATATTAGGTCCTACAGGTGGATTTATATTATCATTTCCAATAATAGCATTTATAGTAGGTTATTTTTCTGAAAAGTTTAAATCTACAATTGGAATTATGTTTGGGATGATATGTTCTTTATTAATAAGTTATATAATAGGTACGCTTCAATTTTGTATAGTGACTAATTCAGATTTTATAAAAGGTCTTACAATATGTGTAGCACCATTTATAATTGTAGATATTATAAAATTAAGTCTTGCTACTTTAGTTGGGAAAAGTATATTAAGAAGAGTTAATTTCGGATATAGTATAGAAACAAGCTAGGCATATGTCTAGCTTTATTTTTATGTATAAGTAAATTATATAATTTAGAAATGATAAATAATATAATATTGTCATTGAAATCATTTAAAATATAAATATTATGAGTACATAAATATTTATATAAGCATAAAACATAAAAAAGTTTTTTTAATATTAAATTAATACCATATGCACTAAAATAAGTATATAATTTATTTTATAATGGATAGATAGGGGAGATTTTTTATGAGCAAAATAACAAGAGAAGCATTACTTCATATACCAAGAAGTAACTATTGTTATGGATATGATGAAAATACACTTCATATAAGACTTAGAGCTAAAAAGGGAGAAGTTAAAAGTGCATTTTTAAGAATAGGAGATCAGTATATTTGGGATGAATTAGAAGGTGGAGGAGGAAACTTAGGGTCTGGTGGAAAAGTGTGGATTTCAAGTTGTGATATAAAAATGGAGAAGGAATTAGAAACAGAGTATTTTGATTACTTTATAGCAAAATACAATCCACCAACAAAGCGTTCAAGATACTGTTTTATAATAGATGATATAGATGAAAAGCTTTTGTATACTGAAAAATATATAATAAATTTAGGGAATGAAGATAATCAAAAGAAATTAAATGACATATCATCATTTTTTGCTTATTCATATTTAAATAAAATAGATGTACTTAAAATACCAAGTTGGGTTAAAGATACTGTTTGGTATCAGATATTTCCTGATAGATTTGCAAATGGAGATGAAAGCATAAATCCTAAAGATACAAAAACTTGGGGAACACCTCCAACTAATGATAACTTCATGGGAGGAGATTTACAAGGAGTTATAGACCACTTAGATTATTTAAAAGACTTAGGAGTAACTGGATTATATTTTTGTCCAATAACCATGGGTCATACCAATCATAGATATGATACAATAGACTATATGAAAATAGATCCTCATTTGGGAGATAAAAAAACACTAAAAAAATTAGTAAAAGAGGCTCACAAAAGAGGTATGAAAATAATGCTCGATGCAGTATTTAATCATATAGGATATTACTCTAAACAATGGCAGGATGTTATAAAAAATAAAGAAAAATCAAAGTATAAAGACTGGTTTTATATAAAAGACATTAATAAAGTAGACACACCACTTAATAAAATAGACTCAAAAAACATTCCTTATGAGACATTTTCATGTGTTGCTGAAATGCCAAAATTAAATACAGAAAATGAAGAGGTTATAGAGTATTTATTAGAGGTAGGAAGATACTTTATAAAAGAGTTTGATATAGATGCATGGAGATTAGATGTATCAAACGAAGTTGACCATAGTTTTTGGAGGCAATTTAGAAAAGAAGTAAAAAAGATAAAGTCTGATGTATATATATTAGGTGAAATATGGCACAATAGCTTGCCTTGGCTAATGGGAGATCAATTTGATGCTGTAATGAATTATCCATTTGCAGATGCTTTAATAAAGTTTTTCTGTACAAATGAAATAGATGAAATTGAGTTTAAATATAGATTAAACGATATAGTATCAAATTATCAAATGCAAACTATTGAATCTGGATTTAATTTACTTGGAAGTCATGATACAACTAGGGTACTTTCATATTGCAATAATAACAAGGATAAATTTAAGTTAGCATATTTATTTATGTTTACTCAATCAGGTGCACCGTGTATATACTACGGAGATGAAGTTGGTATGACTGGAGTACAAACTAAAGACTGTGAAGGTCAACGTGAATGTATGGTGTGGGATGAAGATAAGCAAGATAAAGAAATACTTACATTTATGAAAAAGATTATAAGTTTAAGAAAAAGATATAGTGAATTTAAGTTAGTAAATAATGAATGGGTACTAGCAAAAGATAAGGTTATAATAGTTAAAAAAGAAAATATAAGTATAATAATTAATAATAATGACTTTGAAAAAACTATAGATCTTCCTGATTACTTAAAAGATAAGAAAGTATATGATCTATTTAATGAAGTTTACGTAAACCTAGAGTCAAATCTTACACTAAATCCATATAAATATTTAATAATAAAGAATTAAATTAAAGTTTAATATAGATTATGATTAACATATTTAAGTAAGAGATAGGTGATATATATTAAAAGGTTAAAGGAATTATTAGATAGAAAGTTTCTAAAGGATATAGAGTTATTAGAGTTAGAAGATAATGACTATGTAATAGACTGTAGATTTATAAAGCCATATAATGCTCATTATAATGAGTATGAAGTATTTGTAAGAGAAGATGATGAAATAAAAATATATAAGGTATATTTAAAGCATAGATAAAACTAATATTTAAAAAGTATATAAAGATATATAATATAAATAAAAGAGTCATAAAATATTATAAAATGTACCCTATAGAGTAGACAGCTAATAAAAAGGTCTACTCTATAGGG
>NZ_CATXCO010000221.1:0-3868 GCF_958366745.1 uncultured Romboutsia sp. | reverse complement strand
ATAAAGGCTGATTATGATAATTCTAAATTACTTAGTGCTAAAGAAGCTTTTTATTTAGCAATTGCTCTTTCCTTAGATAGTTTAGCAGTTGGATTTGGTAGCGGATTGGGATATGTAAACTATGCACAGGTTATAATACTTTGTTTTTTAGTTGGTATAGTTTGTTTAAGAGTAGGAAGTCAATTAGGAAGACATTTTGCTAATATAATAAATGTAAACTTATCTTGGCTATCTGGTGTACTTCTTATTATATTAGCATTTATAAGAACTTTTTAAACTTTAAACCTATTATATATATTAATGTATAATAGGTTTTTCTATAATTTACAAGTAAACATATATATATCAAAAATGGTATAATGTCTTATAAGTATAAAAGGTAAAATACTTTATATTTATAAAATTTCATTATGTGTTGGGGGATCTATTTATATGACATGCAACTATTGTAATAGCGACAATTTTAAATATCTAACATCTAGTACAAATTCTACATATACGTACTGTAGAGATTGTAATACCAACTTTGATATAGCTTATAAAAATGTTATTATTGATTCTATGTTAAAAAAGTTATTAGAAACTTTAAAGTGTGTAAAAACAGATTACTTAAAAATAGAAGTAAAAAAAGACTATAATACAATTGGACTTATAATAAATAATATTAATGTTTTTGAAATGGATTTTAAATATGAGTTTTCGAAAAAAGATATATATTATATAGAAAATGTTATTTTTGAATTAGTTCAAGATTTTTATGATTTTGATTTATCAAAAGTTGATATAATAGTATGTGAATAAAAAATAAGAGAGCTTAATTAAAGCTCTCTTATTTTAAATAGTCTATTATTCCACGTTCTAGGTTGTATAACTTATTAAATCCTTCCATAGCCAATAAATTGCATGCTGTAATACTTCTATGTCCACTTCTGCAATAAATTACTATATCTTTATCATTATGATCTTGTAATTCATCTATATTATATAGTAAATCTTGTAACGGTATATTTATTGATGTTTCTATATTAACTTCTTCAAATTCTTCTTCACTTCTTACATCTATTAATAATATATTTTCATTATTTTGTATTAACTTTTTTAATTCATTGCTACTTATATTTTTATAGCTCACTAAAATCACCTCGCCCAACTTAGTATACCATCTTTATACCCTACTTTTATACCAATTCCCCAAATTTTTTTAATAAAATGAAATATATCAGTAAATAATATATTATATCAAAATTTAAAAAGGAGATATTTATATATGGCAAATTATATGGGTGTTGTAAAATGGTTTGATAATGATAGAGGATATGGATTTATATCTGCAAATGATGGAAATGATGTTTTTGTACACTATTCAAACGTAAAAGAAAATGGACATGATAAGGATTTACACGAAGGTGAAGAAGTATCATTTGATATAGTAGAGGCACCTAAAGGTCTTTCTGCTATAAATGTATCTAAGTTATAAGTTAAAATCCCTTATAATCTAAATTATAAGGGATTTTAATTATTTTAAGAAACCAGCTTCTTCATTTGTCATAATTTTACTAGATAAACATAATGGGCACTTTATATCTTCCTTAGTATAATCTATCTCATATATTTGACCACATACAGCACATCTAAATTTGCATAGAGTAGTACATTTAGGTTGTTCATTTACACTAATATCTATAATATTAATTTCATCTTTATCTATAAGTGCCTTAGTTACTTTTTCTCTTGCTTTATTTAATATATCGTTATATTCTTTAACACTTATACTCATTATACTTGCACATTTTTTATCATTAAAATTATTTATATCTTTTAACTCAAGTGCCTTGAGTTCAATAGTTGTCAATTCAACTTTCATACTCAACGACCTCCTTTTATACATAATTAATTATATGTATAAAATTTAGGTAATTGTGTATTTACTTATGAATTTTTATGTATAGATACTTTTGAGCTATTTAAACTAATAGCTTCTTCTTGTAAGTTATATAAAAGATTTTTTAAGTCCCAATTAATTGATGTTTCTGTTACTGTGGCTAATAAAGGTCTTTGTACTTTTAATCTTTTTAAATTATCAGATACAGCACTAATCTTTCTACTTTCTATGTTATTAAATACAATAGCTCTACTATTTATTTTTTCTTCGCTATCTTCTAATAAGTTATCATATAATATATCTTTTATAGTAGTATTTAAATTATCATTTTTTAGTATAATAATATCACTTATTCCACTTAATCTAAATACACTCTTTATTTTAATTAATTCTTTATTATTAAAATTAAATACTAAAGCACAACTTCTAGATTCTGTAGTATTTAACTCCTTTAAATTTTTAAATGTCATATTAAACACATCCCTTCATTTTATAATTACCTAACATTTTTTAATTTAAAACATATATTTTAAAATTCATTTATATTAGCCCTACTTTATTTACCTTCTAGTATATTAACCATATTAGTTAGATATAATTATTGTATTTGATATTTTATTATTTTACAGTAAAATTTTCCAATGTTTAAATAATATATACACCAATAGTGTCAAAATATATATTTATATAGCTAATTTATTTGTATATAACTAATACTACATATATTTAATTAACTTAGTTTTTATTATTGCTTAGATAAATTAACTATAATATAATGAATAAGTTATACTAAAGTTTTAGGAGGTCCTTTAATGAGATTAAATAACTATATAAGTTCAACTGGACTTTGTTCAAGAAGAGAAGCTGACAAGCTTATTGAACAAGGTAGAGTTACTGTAAATGGAAAAAAAGCACAAGTTGGTCAAACTGTAGAAGAAGGTGCTATGGTTAAGGTAAATAATAAGCTTATAAAGCCTAAAAATAACAATGTTTATATAGCACTTAACAAACCTGTAGGTATAACTTGTACAACAGAACGTCATGTAAAAGGAAATATTATTGACTATGTTAATTATCCAGAAAGAATTTTCCCAATAGGAAGATTAGATAAGCCATCAGAAGGTCTTATTCTTTTAACTAACGATGGAAGCATAGTAAATAAGATACTTAGAGCAGAAAACAAACATGAAAAAGAATATAAGGTTACAGTTAATAAAAATATAACTCAAGAGTTTATAAATAAAATGTCTAATGGTGTTCGTATATTTAATCCTGTAACTAATAAATACGTAACTACTAACAAATGTCTTGTTACAAAGGTTAATAATCGTACATTTAAAATAGTTTTAACGCAAGGTTTAAATCGTCAAATACGTAGAATGTGTGAGGTATTTGGATATTCAGTTGAAAAACTTCAAAGAGTTAGAATCATGAATTTAACATTAAAAGGTATACCTTATGGGAAATGGAGAGTATTATCTAAGAGTGAAGTATCTGAATTAATAAAATAAAGTATATCTAATTTTCAAAACTATGTATATATGATATACTATGCTATAGTTTAAAATTTAATATGTATTTAGGGAGGAATATTTTTGTCATTTTTAATTTTAATAATAGGATTTGCATTACTTATAAAAGGTGCAGATGTATTTGTTGAAGGTGCTTCATCAATTGCAAAAAAGTTTAATGTACCTTCTATGATTATCGGGTTAACTATAGTAGCTATGGGTACAAGTGCACCAGAAGCTGCTGTTAGTGTTACATCATCTTTAGCAGGACAAAATGATATGAGTGTTGCTAATGTTGTTGGATCAAACTTTTTCAATGTTCTTGTTGTTCTAGGAGTTTCATCTATTATAGCTAAACTTCCAGTTCAAGAAGAAACTATAAAGAAAGATACTCCATTTTTAATATTAGTTAGTATACTTTTATTAGTATTTGGAATTAATTTAAAATTAGGAAGAATTGAAGGGTTAGCGCTTT
>NZ_CATXCO010000220.1:0-3888 GCF_958366745.1 uncultured Romboutsia sp. | reverse complement strand
CTTTATCTTGACAAATTTCTAAAACTTGACCGGTTTCTAATGTAAATACATTTGATTTATCCATTCCTAATTTTAAAGCTAAATCACTATGATGTTTTAGATGTCTATACTCGCCATGTACAGGCATAAAATATTTAGGTTTTACTAATGTATGAATTAATTTCAATTCTTCTTTATATGCATGTCCTGATACATGTATATCTTCTAAATCTTCATATATTACTTCTACACCTTTTCTATATAGTTGATTTATTACTCTAGATACTAACTTGTCATTTCCTGGTATAGGTGATGCAGATATTATAAATAAATCATCTTGTTCTATAGATATATGTCTATGTGATCCATAAGCAATTCTAGACAATCCTGCCATAGGCTCTCCCTGACTACCAGTAGTTATTATTGTAATCTTATCACTTGGATATCTATTTAAATCTTCAATGCCTACAATACTTTCTTTCGGTATATGCAAATACCCAAGATCCATAGCAACATTTGATATATTTTCCATACTTCTTCCGCTAAAAACTATTTTTCTATTATACATCATAGATGCATCTGCTATTTGTTGCATTCTATGTATATTTGACGCAAATGTAGCTACAATAACTCTACCATTTGCATTAGATATTATTCTATTTAAAGTTTCCCCTATAATTTTTTCAGATAAAGAATGCCCTGCTCTTTCTACATTAGTACTATCTGCCATTAAAAGTAAAATACCTTCTTGTCCAAGTTGAGCTATTCTATTTAAATCCATAACTTTTCCATCTATAGGAGTATAGTCTATTTTAAAATCGCCTGTGTGTAAAACTGTGCCTATAGGGGTATGTATAGCTAAAGCACATGATTCTGCTATACTATGAGTTACTCTTATAAATTCTATAATTAGTTTATTTAATTTAATTGATTCCCCTGGACTTATAGGAATTAAATTAGTTTTAGATAACATATCATGTTCTTTTAATTTACTTTCAACTAAGCCTATTGTAAGTTTAGTTCCATATACAGGCATATTTATTTGTTTTAATATATAAGGAATAGCTCCTATATGATCTTCATGGCCATGAGTCAAAAATAAACCTTTTACTTTATCTTTATTATCAAGTAAATATTTTATATCTGGTATCACCAAGTCTATACCATACATATCTTCATCTGGAAAAGATATTCCACAGTCAATTACTATTATTTCATCTTCATATTCTATAGCGGTTATATTCTTACCTATTTCTCCAAGTCCTCCTAATGGTATTATCCTTAAACTTTCTTTTCTCATATTCTCTACCTCTCACTCTATTATCTATATTAATTTTATATATTTTAAAATTAAATTCTTTTATCATCGTTCAATATATTTATCTAAAATTTTCATTACCTTATATTTTAGTTTTTCCTCAATGTTATATATTAATTCTTATTTTTATTTATATATTAAATCAAACAAGTAAACTAAAAATTTAAGAATATTATTTTATCTTTTACAGAAACTACTACTGGAGGTGTTTTTATGGTTAATTTAAGTACAAAAGAAAGAATGTTATTAGAAGATGAAAAATCACATGAGCAACTATGCGTTGATAAGTACAATGAGTATTCAAATAAAGCACATTGTCCAGAACTAAAAAACTTATTTTCTCAACTTGCTCAAAAAGAACAACAACATCTAGACTCTATCAATCAATTACTAAATGGAATAGTTCCAAATATAAATCAACAATCAGGAGGCCAACAAAATAGTTCTAATCAACAGTTAGTAAATCAACAATTTATAAATCAATCTCATATAAATTTTGGAACTAACACTTATAACGAACATGATAAGATGCTTTGCAATGATTCACTATCTACTGAAAAATTTATATCTTCTACATATAATACAGCTATATTTGAATTTAGAGATAAAAATGTAAGACAAGTATTGAATCATATACAAAAAGAAGAACAAGAGCATGGAGAAAAAATTTATAATTACATGGCTAGTCATGGTATGTATCAAGTTCAATAATATAAAATATTCATATAAAAGGTCTTTATTTAAATATATTTTAGATAAAGACCTTTTATATGATCATTTTTATAAATGTACTTGGATTTCATTATAAAAAGATATCTCTATAAATTAGAGATATCTTTTTATGCACTATTTCATCATAGCATCGTATTCTTTTTTATCTTTAGGTACTTTTATGTCACCTTTTTTCAACTTTTCAATTTCTTGATTTACATAGTCTAATATATCTTGTGGGACTAAGTTTTTAGTAGTAGGAGCTATACCAACAGCATCTTGATCTAATCCATACACAGTAACTGTTCCACCTTCAAATTTTCCATCAAGTAAATCTTTAACAGTTTCATAAACACCAACATCTACTCTTTTTATAGCTGATGTTAAAACATTCTTTGGTGCTAAATCACTCTGGTCTCTATCAACACCTATTGCATATTTATTTTTTTCTTTAGCCGCCTCTATTGCACCTGTTCCAACATCTCCACCTGCAATAAATATTATATCTGCACCTTGACCATACATTTGATTCGCTATTGCTTTTCCTTTTGCCTGGTCTGTAAATGAATTTGCAAATTGATCTTGTATTTGTACATTTGAATTAGCTTTTTTTACTCCAGCCATATACCCATATTTGAAAGTATCTATAACAGGTATATCCATTCCACCTATAAACCCTACATTATTGGTTTCCGTCATTTTACCAGCTATTAATCCAACTAAATATGCAGCTTCTTGTGAGTTAAATAATATAGACTTTACATTTTTTATATCACTTGGTAACTCTTCATCTACAATAACAAACTTTTGATCTGGGTATAATCCTGCTCCTTCTTCTATAGCTGGAGCTAACTTCGCACCAACACCTAATATTAAATCTACACCTTCATCTACAAATGTTTCTATATTAGCTGCATAGTCTGAATCTTGTTTTGATTCTAAATATGTAACTTCTACTCCCAATTCTTCTTTAGATTTTTGAAGACCTTCCCACGCACTTTGATTAAAGCTTTGATCATTTACACCTGCTACGTCGGTTATCATTCCTATTTTTAATGTAGCTTTTTCATTGCTTACATTTCCACCATTACCTTTATTTTTGCCTGAACACCCTACTAATAGTGATGTAGATAATACTACTGATGTTGCTAGTGATACTATTTTTTTTAATTTCATGTATTAACCTCCATCTATAATAATTCTTTTATAAAGTAATTATTAAATAAAATTAAACTTTATTTTTAGAGCTATTATGTTTTATCATATTAAATAATTTATATTTTGTATAATTTCTAGTTGATAAAATTTTTATAGTATGTACTAATTCTTCCTAAATAATTTAACCTGCTTACATAATAAATATTCATGTATTATATTTTCTTACAATACATATAAATATTTCGGTTATATTTTCTAAACTACTTATCATAAACTTTAATGTACAAATATTATTAATATAAAGGTTGGTGCTATATGGATAAAATAATTAATTCTCCATACAACATTAATGCTGTTGCAAGAGTAGATTCTGATAACATAGTTCATAATCATATCTATCATCACTGTCCTATAGGAAGGGTTGATGACAATAATTTTGTTTATGATAACAATAATAATATAGTGGGTAGAGTTGATGACAATGGCATAGTTCATAATCATGCTATAAACAATAGTCCTATTGGAAAAGTTTTAGAAAATGGTTTTGTAATTAAAGAAAATGCTTTAGTTGGTAGAGTTGATGGTGATAATTTATTATTAGCTGGTGCTGCTTATCTTTTATTAATTCAAGGTAATAGATAAAAAAGAGCCTTAGGGCTCTTTTTTGTTTAAAGTGTACCCTTTGTCAAGGACAATTTAAAAAAAGGTATTTCTAAGAAACA
>NZ_CATXCO010000219.1:0-3895 GCF_958366745.1 uncultured Romboutsia sp. | reverse complement strand
TTTAGTAACTTTTATATTTTAATTATAATGACTGTTGTTATTATTAGCAACATATTTTTTAATTTTTTTCCAAAATTTATCTATTTTGTAGACTATTTGTCACATTTAGTGCTACTATATAATTGTTAAATAAATTAGGAGGTAAATTATGATATTCGGTGATAGATTAAAACAGCTTAGATTGAAACACAATGTTACTCAACAACAACTTGCTGATTATTTAGGTGTAAACAGAACATCAATAGCAGGATATGAAACAAAGGGAAAACATCCTGATTTTGATAAATTAAGATTATTAGCAGATTACTTTAATGTTACTTGTGATTATTTAATTGGACAAGATGATAAAGAATCTAGAGATTTAACAATAGCAACTCATAGAACTATGTATGATGAAAACTTATCAGAGGAAGCTCAAAAGGAATTAGATGAATTTGTTAATTATTTAAAGTTTAAATACAAAAACAAGTAAAAAATTTATATTTAGGGGACATTATGAATAAGTTAGACAAATTATATAAATTGTGTGAGGATGAAAATATTCAAATTGAATGGGTAAATTTCAATCCTTGTATATTAGGGCTATATATTAGTGATAAGGATATCCCTCCTACTATTGCTTTAAACAAAAGTATTTTTAATGATCGGTTAAAAACTATGGAAATTTTAGCTGAAGAGGTTGGTCACCATTTTACAACTAATGGAAACTTTGCTAATAGATTACTTCACTACAGTGATAGAGTTAGGCTTAGTAAAGAAGAACAAAAAGCTGCTAGATGGGCTTGTAATTTTTTAATTGGTGATGATGAGCTTTTTGATTGTGTTAAAAAGTGTACAAGTGAAGAGGAACTTATAGAGATGTTGGATGTTTCTTTTGGGATTTTGTATGACAAGCTTAAGTTTTGTAGTGTTGAGAATAGAGAGCTTTTATATAATATTTGTAATTATTTAAAGAGTGTGTAGATAGTTTTTTGTATGCTATAAAAAATGATATTTATTATAAAAGACGGGGTCGTGAAATCCGACCCCGTCTTTTATCTACTTTTACTCTCCAAAATATTTTTCAATAAGATCATATTTATCTTTATTTTCTACGTTCATATTTATATATTCTACATTTTCAATACCACAAATTCCTAATGTACCTTTCACTACAACAGTTTCTATAGGGTTATTTAATCCTTCTATTAAATATTCACTATTAGATTCTGATGTACTAATAACTAATCCTGACTTAATATTGTTTAAAAGACCTTTAGGTTTATTGTTTTCTTCTGTAAAAGCAAACTCTTTTAAAAATACTTTATCAAAGAAACCTTTAAGTATTGCTGGTACATTGTTAAACCATAGTGGGAATACTAATATTATTTCATCACTTTCTTTTAAGTGTTTTTGGTATTTTTTTACTAGTTCATCATCTGTTTCGCCTTTACTATAAAGTTGTTCTTGTTTTGCTGTCATTACTGGATTGAAATTGTCTTTGTATAGGTCAATTACTTCATATTGTACTTTATTTTGAGTAAGTATATCTATTAATTTATTTACTATTTCTTTTGAAAAAGATTTTTCATTGTTACTAGCAAGTATTATTGTAGATTTCATAATTATACCTCTTTTATTATTTGTATTTATTACACTATATTTTATCCATTGAGGTATATATTATTATATATTTTTATCAATTTTTATTTTATGTATAATTTATTATCTTTTCAACTTTACTTTCTGTTATGCAAGTTCCTTTTGCAATTTGTTCTGTACTTAGGTCTAGTGATTTTAGTCTTAATGCTGTTTCTATTTTTTCACGTTGTATGCCTTCTTGTATTCCTTTTTCTTATGCATTTTAAAGTGCACTTATTTCATCTTTAATGGACTTTTCTCTAAGGAAGTATATTAAAAATACACTGTCGAGTTTTTTGACAGTGTATTTTTTTATTTATTACAAATTTTAAATTGTTACCTTTATCGTCTATGATATATTCCATAAGTACCAGTATCATAATCCTTGAATATAGGAATATGAGGTGGGTTAAAAGTAAATATAACAAATGATAAAACTACAAGTATTAAAACTATTACACATAAGTTAAAATATATTTTCTTCCAACTATAATGATTATAAATATGAAGTGCTAATAACTGTCCCATAGTTACAGTACATAATAGGTTTAGTATATCGACTATAAGTAAATGTACTCCAAGTCCGTATCTATAAGTATAGTATAAAAATGGCATTAAAAAGGTACTAACTAAAAGTGAAACTGTAAATGCTACAAAGTATCTTTTAAAGTCTAGTTTTAGTTTGTCTTTAAATAATAAGTAGGTTAAGCCCCACCATATTATTGTAGGTAGTAGTCCCATTTTCATATGTTCCCATATACTTGAGTTAATTGGAGCTACAAGTCCTAATAGTGTTATGCTACACCAGTCATATGCAAAGTGAGTTATTGATCCAAGTATGAATATAGGAATGATTCCAGATAGGATTAATTTTTTTGAATTCATTTATTTATCTCCTTGATAATTATTTTTATAATATATAGTATTTACAAAAATAAGTAAGGTTACTACTTCTTCATAGGCTGATTTAGGCTTGTATAAACGATTTTGATCCCTTCTTTTATAATTTGAAATCTATAATTTTTGATATATTTATACGGGGTCGTAAAACACGACCCCGTATATACTAATTAATATTCTCTTTTATTATCTTTTCAACTTCAGTCTCTGTAATACAAGTTCCTTTTGCAATTTGTTCTATATTTAGACCTAATGATTTTAGTCTTAATACAGTTTCTATTTTTTCACGTTGTATACCTTGCTTTATTCCTTGTTCTATTCCAATTTGAATTCCTTTTTCCTCTGCATTTGCAAGTGCACTTATCTCATCTTTTATAGACTTTTCTCTAAGGAAATATAGTTCTCTTTCTTTTTCATCCATAGTTAATTTATATAATGTATTTTCCTTTCATATTTTATCTATAATAGTCTATTTATATAAAAGTAGTTGATGTTACTTTCAAATGTTTTAATATACCATTAGTATATTAAAAATACTTACATCCCTGCTACACATTGAAGTTTAACCTGTTCCATTACATCTTCAATAGCCTTTTCACTTTTATTTGGTGGGTAGTCATATTTTTTCAACAACTTCTTAATATGCATTCTCATCTTTGCCTGTGCTTGCTTTCTTTCATGCCAAGCAGGACACATATTCTCTTTAACAGTTTTAGTTAAATCCTTTGCAATCTTTATCAAAATATCATCTTCCATACTAGCAATTACCTCTGGGTCTGCTGTTAATACATCAAAAAATGCCTTTTCTTCATATGTTAAATCTATTTCATCTCCAGATTCTATAGCTTTTAATAACTCATGCTTAAATTCTACTAAAGCCTCTAATACCTCAAATACATCTTTTTCATCATTACGATTATTGTACTTTTCTATTATCTTTTGTAACTTTTCACTAAATGCCCTACTTACAATTATATTCTTTTGCTTTACTTGTTCTACTTTATCCTTCATAGCTCTCATTAGTATGTTAGTTGCTATATTCTTTTGAGGTAATGCTCTTAGCTTATTTATATTATCTTCATTTAATAAATCAAAAGTCTCTTGTGAGCCTGCATTAGTTAAAACAATTACCTCATCACCTACTATAGCTTCTTCTAACATTCTTGATATTCTAGCATTTACTTCTTTTAAATCTGGCTTTCCAGTTCTCGTTGTTTTCATAATAAAGGATCTTACTGCCATAAAGAATGCTATTTCATCTTTAGTTCTCTTTGATAATAGTGCTGTACATATTTTGTAAACATCTTTTAATTTTTTAGTTTGTTCCATAAAGATGTTTTTTCTTTGCTCTATAAATTGAACAAATTCTGCTCCA
>NZ_CATXCO010000218.1:0-3945 GCF_958366745.1 uncultured Romboutsia sp. | reverse complement strand
ATTTTACAGTTGGAACACCGATATACAACCATTATAGAGGATTAATACACTCTCATACTAGTGCAAGTGATGGCCATGGTAGTTATAATGATGCATATTATTTGGCTAGAGATAAAGCTAAATTAGACTTTTTTGCTATCACAGAACATTCTAATTTGCTTGATAATCATTTAGACTGTACTATTAATGATGCTTCACCTAGCTTAAAGTGGAATGATTTAATAAAGTCTAGAGATTTATTTAATGTCAAAGATAAGTTTATAGCCCTTAATGGATTTGAAATGACATATCCATTTAAAGTTAAAAATCCTATTGGTCATATAAATGTATTTAATTCTAATGGCTTTGTATCTTCCGAACTTCCTAATATGAGCTTAGAAAAATTTTATGACTTATTGTATGAACAAGATGATTTAATTGGTCAATTTAATCATCCTGGTAAAAAATTCGGTACATTTAATGATTTTAAATACTCTGATCATGGAGATTATGTTATGTCTCTTATTGAAGTTGGAAATGGATATAGTAAGGATATGTCTAAAAATATAAGATCTCATGATATGTATCAATTGGCATTAGATAACGGATGGCATCTTGCTCCTACTTGCAATCAAGATAATCATAGAGTTGATTTTGGTATTGCAAATGAATTTCGAACTGTAATTTTAGCTACAGACTTAAACAAGGATGCTTTATATGATTCTCTTAGAAATATGAGGGTATATGCTACAGAGGATAAAAATATAAAAATTGATTATAGTATAAATAATTTACCTATGGGTTCTACGATAAAAAATACATCAAAACTAAACTTCAATATAAGTGCAATAGACTCTGATGAAAATGATAAAATAGATGAAATTCAAGTTATATCTAATAATGGTGAAATAATAAAAAGTAAAACTTTTAATTCTAATTTAGCTAAATTAGAATTTACTTTAAAGTCAAATAAAAATAAATTTTATTATATAAAAGTTATACAAAATAATGATAAAATATCAGTTACCTCTCCTATATGGATTGAGTAAAAAATAAACTGATGAGTAAATTGCTCATCAGTTTATTTTATATTTAGATATGCATAGCTTGTATCTTTAACTATGCCTTCACTTTTAAAATCAATTCTATTTTTAAATAAAGGTCCATCTACGACAAAAGTATGATACTCTCCATTTTCTCCACAAGCATCTGCACCTGTTGACTTTATATCATCTATAATTTTTCTATTAAGTTCTTTACCTAAAAATTCTTCACTCATATATTTTAGATTTACTTTATTTATTATAGTTTTAAATCCTCTATCTATAAATTCATAAACTAAATCTTCTCTATTTTGCTGCCATAAAGGAAGTTTTGCTTTTATCCTAGCATTATTACATCTATCTACATCCCACTTTTTATGTAACTCTATATCTATATCTCCAAAAACACACATCGTAGCTCCCATATCTTTCGCTTTAATCAAAGCTTCTTCAAATTTTCTTTCATACTCGTTGACATCACATTCAACTAACAAAAGTGGTATATCTAAACTTTTACTAATTCTATATAAAATTTCGTTATCTAGACCATGTGTCCAAGATTTCTCTTGATTCTTTTTTACTGTAGTTAAAAGAGCAACTGGCTCATGACCTTCGTGTATCATTCTGTATAATGCTAATATACTATCTTTACCTCCACTAAATGACATTATAAATTTTTCTTTAGTCAATTTTTCTGTCCCCCTATACTGTTATTATATTTTATTTATTAACTTAATATAAAGAATGTTCCTATAAACAATAAAATAGCTCCTATATAATTATATAAATGCATAGCTTCTTTGTATATATGTGAATCTATAAAAAATCCTACTATCATTTGTGATACTACTATTAATGTAAGTGTTTTTGATACACCTAAATTAGGTACAGACTTTACAGTAAAATAAATTACAAGTCCTCCTAAAACTCCACCTAAAAGTAATTTAGGGTTTATATCATTAAAGCTTGCTAATGTTTTTAAATTTCCAGTTAAACATATATTTATAAAGAAAAATATAGTTCCTACAACTAAGCTTATAAATGTTGCTACTAATGCAGTTGTATTTTTTCCAAGTTCTCCATTTATAAAAGCTTCTAACGATGTTGAAACCCCAGCTAATGTTGCAAATATTATCGCAAATATATTTTTCATTCTCTCCCTCCAAACTTATAAATTAATAAATTTTATGATACAAGCTATTTATTAATTCCTAAATTTGAAGTTTATAAAAATATAACTGTATTTTTTATTAATATAAAATTATCATAGTATCTTAGTCTGTTCAATGGTTTTATCTATATACACTTGTATCTATATGCTTTTCATAAACCTTATTTCCATCTTTATCATATCCATAAAGATAAGTATTTGCAACATTTCCACTAACATAACTTACTGGTTTATAATCTATTCCCTTGAATGCATCTTCATTTGACCAAATTTCTATAGTTAGTTTTCCATTTATAGCTTTCGTATTTATTACAAGTGGATATTCATATGTATTTTTGAATTTGTAATCTATACTTCCACTAGCTAACGTTGCATCTAATCCCCTTGGAACATAGCCTACAGCCTTTGAGTGATTTCTTCTTTCTGTAGGTAGTATACCTGCATTAAGTTGAGTATTGTAAAGTGTTGATGAAACTTGACAAACACCACCACCTATACCATCAACAAGTTTACCATTACTTATAACTGGTGCATATTTGTATCCATTAGATGCAATTACTGGTCCAACAGCATTTTCATAAGAAAATTCTTCTCCTGGCATTAAAAGTAAATCATCTATTTTGTTAGCTGCATTTTCTACATTACCTCCTCTAGAATTACCACTTCCATATGTAGTTGTATATGTAGATACCTTATGATTTATTAGTTTTAAATCATCCATTGATATTTTAGGGCTATCTTTTATAAGTTTTGCATTTATTATTATATTCTCTTTAAGTAAATTTCTTGAGTTTATGCTTTCTTTTATATCATTATATAAAGCTTCTTCATCAAGTTTAGATCCATCTTCTCCATCTTTATAAGATATTTTATCATCATTTATTATTACTTTTGGTTCAATACATTCTATATTAATATCTTGCGCTATTTCATCTTTAAGGTCATTAAAATATTTTTCATCTATTTCTACATATAAATTATAATTTGTATTTTTTTTACTTGCTATAGATATAAACTTTGAAAGTATATTTTTTTCATTCTGATTCTTTATTATATTTTTATATAATTTTTCATTATTATATTTTGATACTAAATTCTTAATTTGTATATTATACCTTTTATTATTTATATTTATTTGAACTTTCTTATCTTCTATATCTTTTTCAATTTTATTAAGTTTACTTAAAAGTTCTTCTTTTTCTAAATTAGATATATCCTGTTCATAAACTAACGTGCCTGGAAAGATTTTATTTTCATATTTAGATACAGTTTTTCCAATATATATTGCTAACAATAGTACTATTACACTTCCAATTAATATAATATTTCTTGTTTTCTTTGTTAATTTAAATTTGTTTTTTATTTTATTTTTATCTATTCTATCTTCATTGATATCGATGTCTTCTTTCTCTATTAAATCTTCATCACTTTCAAATTCTATATTTTCTAGTTTTGATTTATTAAATTCTATAGGCTTATCAATACTTATATTTAATATCTGATTTTCTTTATCTATTTCATTATTATCTCCATTTGATGTTTCACTTTCTTTTTCTATGTCTTTATCTATTAAATCATTTTTTTCATTAGTTTCAGTGTTTTTTTCTTCATTAGAATCATCTTTATAACCTTTGATTTCTTTATCCATATATACCCTCCCCCATTTAATAACTTATACTTATAAAGATTATTAAATAAGTATCTCCTGTATTCATAAATAATGTTACAGTGTTGAAACCTTATTAATGGGTA
>NZ_CATXCO010000217.1:0-3950 GCF_958366745.1 uncultured Romboutsia sp. | reverse complement strand
TAGTGACAAAGTTGATGAAAGTGATTTCTATAATTTGTTAAAATATAGTATTGCGAGCTATAAAAATTTGGAAGGAATACTTATAGGAGATGATGATGCATTAGAATTTTATTTGAAATATAAAGAGGATTTGTTTAAAGATATTCCTGCTTCATTTTTTGGAATATATGATAAAAAAAATATAGAACGAGCTTTAAAATATAAAAATGTAGCAGGGGTAAGAGAGGTAGAATCTTTAGACCAGATAATAGAATTAATACGAAAGCACCATAAAAATGTAGAAAATATTGTTTTTATAGATAATGATAATAGGGTGAAAAATGAATTTGAAGCAAGTGAAGAAAATGCTTTAAAATATAGTAATTTAAATTTTGAGTGGATAATTACTAATGATATTGTATCAGATGAATTTGTACATGAACTTAAAAAAGTAGAAGAAAACTCTGCAATAATAAGTTTATATCCAATACATTTTAAAGATGTAAAATGGCTTGGTTATGATGATATAAATAAAGGAATAAAAAATTATACAAATCAAATACCAATTTATGCATGTCTAAGTTATGGAATAACTGAAGGTGTTATTGGAGGGAAGGTTATAAATCATTATAATCAATCAAAAAGTGCAACAGAAATGTTACTTAAAATTATAAATGAAGAGACCACAAAACAATTGTACATTGGAGATGATAGTATTAATGATTATATATTTGATTATGAAACTTTAAAAGAATATAATATAAAAAAATGGGATTTACCAAAGGGTTCAATAATACTAAATAATCCTAATGATATAATTTATAAATATCCAGATATAGTTATTAGCCTAATTTTCTTATTTGTGGGATTGATTTGTATAATTATAACATTAATATGTTATATAAGATATAAAATAAGATATGAAAAGAAATTGTTAAAGGCAAAATATGCAGCAGAAGAAACAAATAGATTAAAGGCTCATTTTGTATCTAATATAAGTCATGAATTAAAGACTCCAATTACAGTTATAATGTCAGTTATACAACTTGTACAAGTAAAAAATAATGAATGTAAGAATAACCACAATATAGAAATTATTAATAGTAATTGTCAAAGATTATTAAGACTTATAAATAATATAATAGATATTGAAAAGTTTGATAATCATAAATTAAAATTAGACTTAGAAAATATAAATATAGTAAATTTAATAGAAGATATAATATCATCTATTAATCCATATGCAAAATCAAAAAATTTGAGAATAATATTTGATACCAATGATGAAGACATAGTTATGGCTCTAGATTGTGCTAAAATAGAAAGAGTCTTGTTAAATTTACTTTCAAATGCAATTAAGTTCTCTTATGTTGATGGAATAATATATGTTAATGTAAATAAAAAAGAGGAAAATGTAATAATAAGTATAAGAGACTTTGGAATAGGTATGAGTGAAAAGTATTTAGATAAAATATTCGATAGGTTTATTCAAGTTGATAATACTATGACAAGGAAAAATGAGGGAAGTGGTATAGGGCTATCAATAGTAAAGTCATTTGTTAGTTTACACAATGGAAGTATTAGCGTTAAGTCAAAAGAAAATGAGGGAAGTGAGTTTGTTATAAATCTTCCTATTAATTTAATTGAAGATAAGGAATTATTTTTATATGATAGTGAGGTTTTAGATTTTAATATAAAAACAGAGCTTTCGGATATATATATGTAGATTAAAATAGGGTGTCGAGAAATACGACACCCTATTTTAGAATATTAATAGTATAGATTAATTCTTATATATTCTATAAGCACTACTAAATCCATCCATAAAAATAGGAGGATGAAGAGGATTAAAAGTAAAGAATTAACTTTGTATAAACAATACAATAAAGCTAATTCTTTTATTAAAATCTTTTAACAAGAAAATTTAATTGTTATTATGAGAATAAGCTGATATAATATCACTTTCGTCAGTTTTCATATTACTTAAAGTATTTTTATAAAATACTGCAAAACTAATTACAGTAGTAGCACAAGCAATGATATCAGCAACAGGTTCTGCTAAAAGAACACCGAAAAGTCCATTTTCCGTAAAGTTTGGAAGTATAAATATTAATGGAACTAAAAGAACTACTTTTCTTAAAAGTGCTAAGAATAAAGAAATTTTTGCTCTACCTAAAGCTAAGAAAGTTTGCTGACAAGCTATTTGAGCCCCAAATATAAACATACCAGCAAAATAAATTTCAATAGACCAAGTAGTTATCTCCATAAGTTCTGGTTTATTATTAAATATACTAACAAAGAAATCAGGGAATAACATTAATAATATAACTATTAAAGTTGAATAAGATAAACAAGTTAATAAAAGAAGCTTAAAAGTCTTTTTAACTCTATCTAAATTTTTAGCACCATAGTTATAACTTATTATAGGTTGAGCACCTTGAGTAAGTCCCATAAGTGGCATAGTTATTATTTGCATTATACTACTCATTATAGTCATAGCGCCAATTGCTAAGTCGCCACCAAATCTTGAAAGTTGGTTATTTAAACTAACTAAAACTAAACTTTCAGTTGCTTGCATAATAAATGGTGCTATACCTAAAGCTAAAATTGAACCTACTATTTTTTTATCTAACTTTAAATATTTTTTTCTTATTTTTAAAATACTTTTCTTACCAAATAAGAAGTTTAAAGCAAATAGAGATGAAACACCTTGAGCTATAATACTTGTAAGGGCAGCTCCTTTAACACCCATATCAAAAGTAAATATAAGTATAGGATCAAGAGCTATATTTATAACAGCACCTATTAAAACTGTAAGCATACCAATTTTTGCAAAGCCTTGAGTATTTATAAAAGGATTCATACCTAAAGCGATTTGAACAAATAAAGTACCCATAACATATATAGTTAAATAATCTAGAGCATAATTAATAGTTGTTTCACTAGCTCCAAAAGCCCAAAGTATTGGCTCTTTAAATAATAAAAATACTATTGTTAGAGAAACGCCAATTATAAGAAGCATAGAAAAGCTATTACTCATAATTTTTTCAGCTTCATCATTGTTTTTCTCTCCCATTTTAATAGCAGTAAGTGGAGCACCACCAGAACCTATTAAATAACTAAATGCAGATATAATCATTATAATAGGCATAGCAACTCCAATACCAGCCATGGCAATTTCACCATTTACCATTCTACCTATAAATATTCTATCTACAATGTTATATAATAGATTAACCATTTGAGCTATTATAGCAGGAACAGCAAGATTTATAAGTAACTTGCCAACACTACCTTCACCTAAGTTCATATTTTTATTTTTCATAACATCACCACCTAATATTAATATGTAAATTTTAATATATTTGTTATAATAATCTATAGGGTAACCCGATAGTCAATAGGAGTGATAAAAAATGAAATTGAAATTAAAACCCCTTTCAACAGGAGAATTTGCAAAGATATGTAATGTGAAAAAGCATACATTATTTCATTATGATGATATTGGTCTATTGAAACCTGATTATTATGATGAGAATGGATATAGATTTTATTCTTATAGTCAGCTTAATTTATTTTATTTTATATCTATGATGAAAGAGTTAGGTATGTCATTAGATGAGATAAAGTCTTACTTAAATAGTAGAACACCAGAGCAAATGGAAGAGCTTTTTACAAGTAAAATAAATCAAATATCAAATGAAATAAAAAGATTAAAAGAAAATAAAAGAATATTAAAATCTAGGATTGATAAAATACAATATGCTAGTGAAGTTAAAATTGATAAAATTTATAAAGAGTATCAAGAAGAAGAATATTACTTACGTTATAGAGATATAGATGATCCTACAGATAAGGATGTATACAAGTTATTTGAGGATAATTTTAGCGAATATACTTCTATTAAAGGGTTAGATACATCGAGATACTCTATTATTACAATTGAAGAGATTTGTGGTGAATATAGATAT
>NZ_CATXCO010000216.1:0-3955 GCF_958366745.1 uncultured Romboutsia sp. | reverse complement strand
ATAAATAATAGAGAAAACATAATAAATAATATTAAACAAAATGCACAAAATGAAGCAAATATAAAGTCAGAAGAAATAATAAATCAAGGAAGACAAAAACTTGCCAATATAGAAGAAGAAATATCTAAAAAAGGCAAATATATAAATGAAGTACAAGAAATAAAATCAGAGTATGAAAAAATAAGTAAGAAAGTATCATCTCAAGAGAAAAAACTTACAAAAGCCAAATCTATTTATAATAGAATACAATATATATTAGAAAAGTTTGAAGAAAGAGAAATTACATATATATCTAAAGAAGAATTTGAAGTAAATGAAAGTGAATATAGTGAATATCCAGAATTAAATCCAACAGTTCAACTAAAATTAAATAGTATGGATTTAAAAGAATTAAGAAAAGCATTTAATGAAAATGAAAAAGCTATAAAGCAAACATTAGAAAGATATGAGAGTAGATATACAACCAAAACAAATGCAACCATATATAAATTAATGGTAATAGCATTAAAAGCAGAACAACAAAATATACTATATAATTTAAAATATGATAAATTAGAAAAATCTATAGAAGATGTTAAAAAACTTACAGACAAATATATGAAAATAGCAATGGATGGAAATCAAAGTATAGTAAGTACAATGAGAAAATTTATAGGTGAGATAGAGTATTTATTTATAAAATCTGTTGAGATAGAGTATGAATACTATGTGCAAAAAGAAAAACAAAGAGAAGAACAAGCAAAACTTAGAGAACAAATGAAACAAGAAGCTGAAGAAAAAAAATTATTAGAACAACAAAAAAAGCAAATAGAGAAAGAAGAAGGAAAATATCAAACTGAAATTGAAAAAGTAGAAGAAATAATAAATTCTACAGAAGATGAAGAAAAATTAAATAAATTACAAGAAAAAATAGAAGAACTAAAAAATCAGCTTAAATTAGTTAATGAGAAAAAAGAAGAGATAACTAAGCTACAAAATGGTAAAGCAGGTTATGTATATGTTATAAGTAATTTAGGCTCATTTGGAGATAGGGTATTTAAAATCGGTATGACAAGAAGATTAAATCCAATTGATAGAATAAATGAACTTAGTGGAGCGAGTGTACCTTTTACATTTGATGTTCATAGTTTCATATTTTCAGATGATGCAGTAGGATTAGAGCAAAAGATACATGAGATATTAAATGACAATAGAGTAAATAAGATAAATTTAAGAAAAGAATTCTTTAAAATAAGTATTGATGAATTAGAGAAAATAGTTCAAGATATAGATCCTTCTGCTGAATTTAATAAAACAATGATTGCAGAACAATATAGACAGTCTTTGTCTATAGTTAATTAATTAATTAATATAGTTATTAAAATATATTATATAAATAATAAAAGATATTGTAGGGAGTGATTTTATGAGAACATGTATGTTTCCATGTAATTTAAGTAAATATGATATATTAGGGAGCTTTTTAAAAAATGGATTTGTAGATTATGGAACAAAGTTTGATTTAAATGTAGGGGATGAAGTATACATATATACAGGTGCTCCATATAGTGCAATATTTTTAAAGTGTTCTGTAAGAGCTATACTTAACTACGATGAAACTATAAATGATGAAGAGTTTTTATTTGATAATGAAGACAGTACAGATATAGCTAGAAAGCCTAGATATGTAAGACTTGTACCAGTTAAAAATTATTTAAATAAAATAGATAAGGTAAATAGTAATAAATTAAAAGAGCATGGAGTAAAAGGATTTTCATTCCAAATCCAATTATCTCAAGAGACTATTGATTATTTAGATAGTATATAAAAACATAAACAGGTTTACAAAATATTATAAAATATATATAATATTGGTTAATAGCGGTGGATGTCTGCGGACTACACTTAAGAGAATCAGATGAGTCTGATTCTCTTTTTATTTTCTTAAAAATAATTTAGTAAATATAGAGGATATAAAAGAATATAGTACTACTTTATTTAACTCCATAAATTAAATTTCAGACAAAACAAAAAGCTAGAATCAGAGAAATCTGATCCTTTTTTACGCTTAAGGATATTATAATACTTAAAAAAATGTGGATAACTTCTGAATGTAAGTAATATCAATAAATTGGTTTTGAGCGTAAAAAAGATTTTGAGCAACGGACGAAGTCGTTGGCGACATGAGCGAAGCGAATTTTTTATTATAACTGTTAAAATATAAATTCTAACAATTAATATGTGACACGAAATTAAATTTGATTCCTAAAATAGTTGCAAAAATACAGTAGAATCAATATATTAATACAGAATAAAAAAAATATTATAATTGACAAAACTTAAAAAAGTTAAATATAATAAAAGAAAACATATAAAAGTCGGTGATATTATGCAAAATAAACTTACAAAACGAGAACAAAGGAAACAAAATAATATATTAGCAATACAAACATTTAAAAATCAAGGGTACACAGTAGCACAAACAGCAGAACTATTAAGACTATCTAAAAGAACAGTATATCGTTATTGGGACAATACTGATTATAAAATATTTAATAATATATCAGAAGTTAAAACTGAAACTGAACAATATATAACAAAAGAAAAATATAAATATCAAATGGAAAAGGGTAAAGATTTAGATTATGAATGGGATAAGATATTATCTAAAAGAAAAGAAATAGCCACTTATACAGAACTAAAAAATGAAAAAGGAAATAAGCTATGGTTTGTAGAAACTGAAAAAATTAAATCTGCTATAGATTATATAGAAATAAAAGCAAAAGATGATTTATTAAAATATAGTAAAAGTTTATTTAAAAATTATATAAGCTCAGAAGAAATGCTTTTAGATAGTTTAGCAGATGAATCTTTTTATTCAAGTACTATAGAAGGGGCATTTTCAACTAGAAAAGTAGCAAAAGAATTAGTAACGGATAAAAGAGTTCCATCAAGTAAAAGTGAAAAAATGATATATAACAATCACATGGCTCTTAAGTATGGTCTTGAGGATAAGGAAAATCAGATTACGGAAGACCTAATGTTAAAGATTTTTGAGTTAATATCAAAAGATACATTAGATGAAGAAACTCAAATAAATAAGTATAGGGTAGAGGATGTTGTAGTAAGAGATAAAAGAGGAGAAATAATCCATGAAGGTGATCATGTAGATAATATACAATCTATGATGGATGATTTGTTTAGATTTATGTATAGCAATAATATTAATCCTATAATAAAAAGTGCAATATTTCACTTTTATTTTGTTTTTGTACATCCATTCCCTGATGGTAATGGAAGAACTGCAAGGGCAACTTCTTATATATATTTAGTTAAAGAAGGATATGATATATTTAAGCATTTTTCTATCTCAGCATTAATTGCTCAAAAGAAAAGTAAATATTATAAGTGTATAAAAGATGTTGAAGATAATGAATTAGATATGACATATTTTATTGAATTTATTCTTGGAGTTGTGTCAGAATCTATTGATATAATATTGGATAAATATACTAGAAAGCATATTGAAAATTATATATTTATGGAACTTGTAGATAAAGGTGTAAATATAACTAATGAGCAAAAAAAGATTATAAAATATATATTAAACAAAGAAAATTACAGTGCTACTATTGAGAATTATACTAAAAAGAATAAGTCATCAGACTATAAAAAAGTGAATAAAGATATGAATTATTTAACTGATATTGGAATACTAACTAAATCTAAAGAAGGAAGATATAATCTATATTCCATTAATGTTATTAAATAAAGCTAGTCAGATGACTAGCTTTTATTTTTGCCTAAAGTTAAGTATAATTATAATATAAACTTAAACATATGGGGGAAGATGATGTTTACAGAAGAAAGCCTAGAAAATGTAGTCATAGAATACCTAAAAGACATTGACTACAAATATATACATGGAAGTAACTTAAACAGAGATAATAAAGAAGTTCTTCTACTAGATAGATTA
>NZ_CATXCO010000215.1:0-3979 GCF_958366745.1 uncultured Romboutsia sp. | reverse complement strand
ATTTACCCCACCTCCTTTTAAATTTTTAGACTTATTAGCTAAATCTTAAGTTAAGTATATTTGATGAGTGTTATTAAAATATAGTAAAGAAGTTTACAAGTTTTTGACAAAGGGAACGATAGTAAAGATATTGAAATATTAAGGTATGGAGGTGGTTTTATGATTAATAAGTTGACTATTGATGATGTGCCTGAGAATTTAAAGAGTGTGGCTTGTGCTATTGGCATTGATGCTTTGAGAAGTCTTATTAAGTGTGCTGGAGGGACTAGTGTTTATCTTCCTAGTGAAAGGTGTATAACTAAGCCTGTTAGGGACAGGGTTATTAGGGAGAGTTTTTGTGGTGATTATAAGGAGATGGCAAGAAGGTTTGGTATTAGTGAGGTTAGGGTTAGAAAGATTGTTGGTGAAAAGAGTTAAACCGTTGGTTATTTCCAACGGTTTTATTTATATTTTAGATTTGCTCTAAAAATTCAAGGATAGTTAAGTTATTAATTTAAATATAAGTAATTTTATCATAACTATTTAAAATAATTTAAAAAAATAGTAAAATAAATAAAAAAATAAAGTAGAAGAAATCGTATTTGTGGAAATATACACAAAAAAACAAATTTAGATACTCAGTTAAAAAAGCTTACTATTTAATAAATTTATAGTCTTATAGATGAATTAAATAAGGTAATAAGATTTAGTGATGTACTAGTAATACCATCAATATCTGACTGTATGAAAAGTATAGATATATACAGAAATATATTTAGAAAATCCATAACAAATTGGAAGTAGTAACTATGGTTTATATACAAACTATACTGGAGTAAGAGTAAATACACTAGATGTACCAAAGCCTAAACAAACTAGAAATTTAATTAAATCATCAATAGTACCATATCAAGTATTAATAAGTACAAGTGAATGCATAGAAAAATTGTTATAAAGTATGAGACAAAGATTATAAAAAATCTTAAATAAAATTGCGAGTTTAAATTAATATAAAAGGATAGGAAAACAGAGCATTTTATAATGATTAGAAGACCTAAAAATATGATATAATTAAAATAAGTAAAATGTCAATAGGAGGTGGAAAAATGGCTAATCATATAAAATACATAGATATACATAAATTCAAAGGAATAAAAGATATAAACATTTATGATATGAAATCAATAAATATATTTGTTGGTGATAATAACTCAGGAAAAACAACAATATTAGAGGCAATAAAATTCTTTGAAAAGCCATTTGATTATTTATCTCACCTAAGGTTAATGAGCAGAAAATATAACCCAAGAAGTATCAAATATAGTAAAATAAAAGAAATTTTTAATGAATGTAAATTAGAAAATGAGATAAATATAAATTTAGAATCAAATGGTGAAAATTATAATTTACATATAAAAGGTTTTGAAGAAGAAGAAATATACTTTGAAGACTATGAATTACTTGGAGAAGATGAGAGTAATGAAAGAACAATTTTAGAGTATACATTTAACTCAGAGAAACGAGAATTTATATTAGAAAATAGAAAAAAAAGTAGAATAAGTTTATCAAAAAATAATTTAAAACTTATAAATATGGGATATGCAATGCCTATAGATACATATTTAGAAAAAAGCACACTTAATGCAATTGATACAGTTATAAAAAAAGGTGATAAATGGAAACTTATAGAGTTATTAAAAATATTTGATAACAGTATAATTGATATAAATTATACATCAGATCAAGAAATATACATAACAACTCAAGATAAAAGTATACTAAGTTTATCTAGCTTTGGTGATGGACTTAAAAAAGCAATAGTACTAATTTCAAAAGTAATGGATGCTTATAATGGAGTGCTACTTATTGACGAAATAGAGAATGGAATACATAAAGATGTACTAGGTAAAATATTTAATGAAGTAATTAGAAATAGTAAGGAATATAATACTCAAATAGTAGCAACTACTCATAGTAGAGAAGCACTAGAAGCAATACTTGAAAATTTAGAACATAATTTAGATGATATAGCACTATATAGACTTGAGAACTTTAGAGGTAAAATGTATGCTAGAAGGTTTTCAGGACAAGATGCATATGAAATAATTATTGAAGAAGGTGGTGACTTAAGATAATGAGTCATTATCTTTTTGTAGTTGAAGGAATTCATGACGTAGCAATTATATCTAAAATATTAATGTTGATGGAATTTAAAGAAGTAGACAGAGATGATCAAATATTAAAACCAATGGATAAGTTAATAATTAGAAATTTTCCATTTTATAAAAATAGTTTGAATGTATTTAATAAAATACCTACTTTTTATAAAAAAGAGGATACACAAGTTTGTATAATAAATGCAGCAGGTGAAACAAAGTTACTGAAAGTATTAAACTCAGTATTAAAAAAATTAGAATTTAATGAAATGGAATTAATAGATAAAGTAGTTGTATTTTGTGATGGAGATCTAAAAGATAAAGAAGAAAAAATAGTAGATATAGTAGAACGAGGATTTGAAGGTAAAAAAAACAAGATTGATCGATTTTCTAGAGAAGAAATCTTAAATCAAACATTAAAAATAATAGAAGTAGAAGATTTTACTATACCATTTGAATTTTATGTTTTTCCTAATAATAAAGATTCAGGAAGATTAGAAAATATATTATTAGAAACTATAAATCAAGTAGATAGTGAACTTTTATATAATGTAGAGGAATTTTTAAAGAATATACCTAATGAATACAAACAAGAATGGTCAGTAGAAAATTCAAAATATGAAAAAACTAAGATTGCTTGTGTAGGTAGTGTTTTAAATCCAGGAGTAGCTAATGGTGTACATATAAGAGATAGCCATTGGATAAGTAAAGAAACTATAAATAATAGTCAGGCATTAAAATTAATATATGATTATATAGATAATATACTAACCCAAAAATAAAAGAAGTAAATTAGATGGCGAGAAAGCTTGTTTTTAGAAAAATTATAGATAAATCAGTGTTTTTTAGATGTTCTTCTAATATACTTATAATAATTAAACTCCAATCTATAATACCAAAATATTTTTGATATAATCTTAGGGTACTATATATTGGAGTTTAATTATTGTAAAAATTAAATAGCACAACGAGTTAATTAAGTACAAAAAATAATAAAAATAAAATATCTGAGACTAAAGAAGTTTTAAAATTTATAGTGTAATTATCGTATAATAAAATTATAGTAATGGAACTTATAAAAGTTTGTACGTTTCAGTTATAGCTATAATATTTAAACAATTTATAATTAAAATCTATCAACTTATATTAAAAAATATTTAATACATTCATTATTAAGTTAGATTACTATAAGACGTAAAATAGAACAAATAACATTCAAAGTAAGGGGTATAAATATGAAATTAAAAGAAGGTATATACGAACAAGTAATATCTAACAAAATACATGAAGAAATAAAAAATAGAGAAAATGAAATAAATATCCACAAAGAAGAAATAGAAAAAGAAGAGGCAAAAATAGTACTATCAAAATACCTACAAGAAGTAACTAAAAAAAGCTTAAATCTAATGAAAAACAAAGATCTAAACAAACAAATAGAGCTATGCAACCAAATAATAAACTACCTATCTACACAAGTAGAAGACGAAGAAATAAAAGAAAATAACATCCACAAAAACGGAGAAATACTACTATCAATAGAAGAAAAACTTAATAAATCAAAAATAAAAAACAACAATATAAGACCTATAACACCTATATCACAAAGTTACTTATTCACAAATTCAAACAATGAACCAGACCTAATAAATGAATTAAAAAGAGAAATAGCAAGTAGTGACAGTATAGATATATTAGTATCATTCATAAGATGGAGCGGACTAAGACTAATAAAAGATGAGCTAATAGAACACACAAAAACAAAAAAACTTAGAATAATAACAACCTCATATATGGGAGCAAGTGAATTTAGAGCTATAAAGTTTTTATCACAACTTCCTAATACA
>NZ_CATXCO010000214.1:0-4006 GCF_958366745.1 uncultured Romboutsia sp. | reverse complement strand
AAAAAGAAAAAGAAGAAGAACCTACGTATAGTGTAGGTAGGTTTAAAAAATTGTATGAACAAAATATTGGTCTTATAAATGGGATAGTTGCAGAGTGGTTATTTGAAATATCGGAACTTATAGATTATGAGTTATTTAAAAGAGCTATAGAGATAGCGACAAACAAAGGAAAGTGCAATAAAGGATATGTGGCAGGAATTATAAAGCAGTGGTTAGATAATAACATTAGAAGTTATGAAGATTTAAAAGCTTATGAAATAGGGGTTAAGAATAGGAGAGAAGAAAGTGGAGAGTATAGCCAATATAAATATGCCAATACAAATGAAAGAGAGAATGAAGAGTATACTAGAAAGCCAACAGCAGAAGAAGTTGAAGAAATTAGAAGATCCATTGATGAAATGCGAAGAAACAGAGGACAACTATAGATGTAAAAAGTGTAGGGATATGACTTTTATAATAGATGATGGTATAGCTACTCCATGTGAATGTAGGGCATTAAGAGAAGCTGAAGACATTCTGAAAAAGAGTGGTATAGGTAGAGAGTTTAGGAATAAAAGATTTGATAATTTTGACTTTTCTAGAAGTATGGCTACTATGAAAGGTTATAAAAATGCTATGGATTATGAAAATGAGTTTTTAGACATTGAAAATAGTAGGTGTAATTCTATTATGTTTTTAGGACAAGTTGGGTCTGGAAAGACCCATCTTAGTATGGCTATTTGTAATGAGCTTATGGATAGGGGAGTTAGTATTATTTATATGGGTTATCGTGATGCTATTACTAGTATTAAGCAAAATATGTTGGATAGTGTTTATTATAATAAGGTTATGAACAGGTATAAAAATGCTAGGGTACTTTTTGTTGATGATTTGTTTAAGGGTAAGATTACTGATAGTGATATAAATATTATGTTTGAGCTTATAAATCACAGGTATTTTAATAATTTGCCGGTTATTATTAGTAGTGAGTGTGGTGTTGATAGGTTGCTTGGTATTGATGAGGCTTTGGGTAGCAGGTTGGTTGAGATGAGTAAGGGTAGGATTGTTGAGCTTAGGGGAAGAGATCTTAATTATAGGATGTATGAATGATAGATAAGAATATATATTAGATTAAGATAATGGTTAAATTATAATAGATGTTTTTTGGTGAAATAATGAAATAATTATATTTTAAATATAATAGATAATATAAAACTATTATTTACTTATTATTTATTTTATGTTAATATTTTAGTAACCATTGGAATACAAGGGTAACACCTAAGTCAAAATATTCCATTTTGGCGGATTGGGAGTGGTAGACCAATCTTTTTTTTTGCTTAAATTGAAGAATAAATGTTATTAACAAAAAATATATTATTTTTTATACTTGAAAGAATATATTAGATTCGTTCTATATATAAAAAGATAAAATAATAATTTTAGATAAAACTTATTTTAAGGAGAGATTATATGGCAAATGAACGATTAACAGAGGACATTGTTAGAGAACATTTTAAAAGAGATCCGCTTTTTTCATCAGTACGATTTGAAGAACAAAAGTCAACAAATATTAGAGTTAATGAATGTTTATCTACAGCTTCAAAATCAAATAGTGGAAATCCTGGTAGACCTGAATTTATAATAACATTTCCATCTCAGAGCATGGAGTATGTAGTTATAGTTGAGTGTAAGCCATTAAATTCACAACATGAAAGTCAAAATCGTGACAAACCAAAAGATTATGCTGTAGATGGAGTACTACATTATTCTAAATTTTTATCTAAAAAATTTAATGTAATATCAATTGCAGTTAGTGGTGAAATAGAAAATGATCTTATAGTAACACAATTTATTCAACGAAAAGATTCTGATGAAATTATTGAGTACACTGATACAAGGTTATTAAGTATTTATGATTATGTTAAAGCGTTCCAAAATGAGCAGTTTGCATATAACTTAAAAGATATTAATATCATTGAAAAAGCTGTAAAACTAAATGCAGATTTTCAGGAGTGTTCAATTTCAGAAGATGTAAGAAATACTATAGTAAGTGGGATACTACTTGCTCTACAAGATAATATGTTTAAAACTGCATATATGTTAGGAGAAACATCATCTGATATAGCAGATACAATGTTAGATGCTATAAGGCGTGTTTTAACAAGGGGAAGAGTTAGAAGAATAGAAGAAATGATGAGGGTTTATTCTACTATACTAAATGAACCTTTGGTAATGGAAAAGAAACTAAAACGCAAGAAAAGGGATATTTCATCTGTAGAGTTTTTTAAAGAAACAATAAAGTACCTAGAAGAACAAGTATATCCATTATTACAGTATGAAGAAAGTGGATATGATATACTAGGTAGATTTTACACAGAATTTATTAGATATGCAGCAAGTCAGCAAAAGCAAGGATTAGTTTTAACTCCTTCTCATATTACAGAGTTATTTTGTGATTTAGCAGAACTAAATGTTAATGATGTAATTTATGATTGTTGCTGTGGAACAGGTGGATTTTTAATTGCAGGAATGAAATATATGATTGGACTTGCAGGAAATGATAATGAGAAGAAAGAAAACATAAGAAAGAATCAATTGCTAGGAATTGAATTGAGACCTAAGATGTTTACATTTGCATGTTCTAATATGATGTTACGAGGTGACGGAAAATCTAATATTGACTGTGGTGATAGCTTTGATGAAGAAAAGATAAAAGAAATTAAAAATCTAAAACCTACAGTGGCATTTTTAAATCCACCATATGATTTAGGACCAGCAGATCAAATGAGATTTATTGAAAAATCATTGGATGTTGTAAAAGAACAAAATGGTAGGGTTGTAGCTATTGTACAAATGAGTTGTGCAATAAAAAATGATAAGGACCTATTAGATGTAAAAAAACGTATACTAAACAATTATACATTAAGAGCTGTGATTTCAATGCCTGATGATTTATTTTATCCTGTAGGAGTAGTAACATGTATAATGGTATTTGATGCTACTAAGTCTAGACCTAATAATAAAACTTGGTTTGGATACTTAAAAGATGATGGATATGTAAAACGAAAAAATAAAGGCAGAATTGATGTTTTTGATGAATGGAAAAATAAAAAAGCGATATTCTTAGATGCATATAGTAACTTAGATGAAGTTGAAGGAATATCAGTAAAACAAAAGGTAGCATTTGATGATGAATGGTGTGCTGAAGCATATATGAAGACAAACTACTCTGAATTAAAAGAGCAGGATTTTAAAGATACAATATTAAAGTATGTTTCATACAACGTATCATTAGAAAGATTTTCAAAAATAGGAGAAATGATTACTAATAATAAAGAGAATAAACCAGATTTAGAAAATTATACATGGAAAGAATTTAAGTATAGTCAAATATTTAATATAAAAAATGGATATTATAATAAAAAACCAGAACATGTATTAGATGGACAAGTTCCATTTATAGGTGCTACAGAAAATAATAATGGAGTAACGGAATTATATTCTTTAGAGGATATCAGTAATTACAATAAAACAGGGGAAATTACAAATGAAGGATTAAATAAAAAAATCTTTAATCCTAATTGTATTACCGTATCAAATAATGGTTCAGTAGGATATGCATTTTATCAAGAAGAAAAATTTACTTGTAGTCATGATGTAAATGTATTATATTTAAAAGACTATAAACTTAATCAATATATATCAATGTTTTTAATTACATTAATTGAACTTGAACAATTTAGATGGTGTTATGGGAGAAAATGGAGGCCTAGCAGAATGCCTGATTCAATAATAAAGCTTCCGATTTTAAAGTTAGAAGATGGAAGTTTGGCAACAAATCAAGATGGTGATTTTATACCTGATTGGGAAGCTGTGGAAAAATATATAAAATCAATTCAATTCAGTTAAATTAATATTTATATTATTTTAATTTAGTTTTTATAAAATACCTATATACTTATTTTGAGGATATAGAGAATGTCTATAGATTTGTGTAAATAAGATTTTTTATAATTTATATTAC
>NZ_CATXCO010000213.1:0-4055 GCF_958366745.1 uncultured Romboutsia sp. | reverse complement strand
AGACGATTTGAAATAAAAGAAAATGTAATGTACATAAATGGAAAACGTATACTATTTAATGGTGTTAATAGACATGAATTTGACAGCGAAATGGGAAGAGCTATAAATAAAGAAGTAATGGAAAAAGATATAAAAATAATGAAGCAATTTAATGTTAATGCTTTAAGAACTTCTCATTATCCAAATAATCCATATATGTATGATTTATGTGATAAATATGGATTATATGTAATTGATGAAGTAAACCTAGAAACTCATGGTACATGGAAGTATGGACAAAAAGAAGAAGAAGGTGCACTTCCAGGAAGTAAACCAGAGTGGACAGATGCTGTGTTAGCAAGATGTAAATCTATGTTTGAAAGAGATAAAAATCATCCATCTATAATAATATGGTCATTAGGAAATGAATCTTTTGGAGGAGAAAACTTCAGAAAAATGTATAGATTCTTTAAAGATAATGACAAATCTAGAATAGTACACTATGAAGGAATATTTCATCATAGAATGTATGAAGATGTATCAGAGATAGAAAGTCAAATGTACACAAGACCTTGGGAAATAGAAGAATATGCAAAAAATAATCCTAAAAAACCTCATATAATGTGTGAATATACACATTCTATGGGAAATTCAAATGGTAATCTAGATGCATATTATAAATTATTTAGGAAATATGATGTTCTACAAGGTGGATTTGTATGGGACTTTAAAGACCAAGCAATCCTAAAAAAAGAAGGAGATATAAGTTATTTAGCTTATGGAGGAGATTTTGGAGATTTCCCAAATGATTATGATTTTAGTGGAAATGGATTAGTATTTGCTAATGGAGAAGTAACTCCTAAATTCTATGAGATTAAATACTGGTATGCAGATGTATTATTTGAAGATGTAAAAGAAGGTTTAGTTAAGATAAAAAATGATTATTTATTCAATAATTTAAATAGATATGACATATTCATAACTACAACTAAAAATGGTGAGTTTGTAGATGAAAAATGTGTAACAATAGATTTAGAGCCTGGACAAACTTATGAACTAGAATATGATGTGGTACAAAAAAGATACAAAGGTGAGGAATACATAGTTACATTTACAGTTAAAGAAAAGAATGAAACAATGTATGCACCTAAAGGTCATGAAATAAAACATCATCAAGTTGTATTAAAACCAAATACATTAAAAATAGAAAGAGAAGAAAATACTAATAAAGTTAATATAAATGAAGAAGATAAATTGATAACATTATCTACAGAAAAAGTAAAAGTATCTTTATCAAAAGAAAGTGGACTTTTAGCACAGTATATAGTAAACGGAGAAAATATACTAAAAGAAGAATCAAGACCATATTTTTGGAGAGCAAGTACTAATAATGATAGAGGATTTAAAAATGAAGTAGATGCAGTTACATGGAGAAATCCAAATATGAATTTAGTAAACATTAAAATAGAAAACTATATTAATTTAGTTAATTTAGTAGTAGATATAGAACTAGATAATAATAGTACAGTAACATATGTATACTCATTAGATAGTAACTCTAAACTAAAAGTACAACAAATATTAAATCCAAATAGAGATTTAGCTAAAATACCTGCAATAAGCGATATGTTTATACTTAAAGAAGAATTTAAAAATATAACTTATTATGGTAGAGGAGAAATAGAAAATTACTGGGATAAATATAAGAGTGCTAAGGTAGGGTTATACGAAGATATAGTAACTGAAAAAATGGTAAATTATCTTCAACCTCAAGAAAATGGTGCTAAAACTGATGTAAGATATTTAGAAATAAAAAATGAAAAAGGAGACGGAATAAAAATAAGTGGAGTTCCTACTTTTGAGTTTAATATATCTAAATATCATCCAGAAGATGTAGAAATAGCAGATCATTTCTATAAATTAAAGCCATTAGATGCAACTGTATTAAGAATAATATACAAACAAATGGGAGTAGGAGGAGATGATAGCTGGAGAGCATTACCTCATCCGGAATATATTTTAAATCCTAATAAAATTTATACTTTAACATATGAAATAAAACCAATATAAATATTTGTAAAGAGCATATCCTTCTAAATTATGAAGGATATGCTTTTTTACGCTTATAGGAAAATATAATATATTAAAAAGTAAGATAAATTTCTGAATTTGAGTAATATAAATAAATTACTTTTCAACATAAAAAATATTTTGAAATTCATTATTAATACAATAACTTAATCACTGAATTAAGTTATTGTCAAGGGAAAAAATATCATCCATATGTAAATTAAAGTGATTTACTTACACAGGGCATAAGCGAAGCAAAACTATAAGCTAGAAATTTTAATATGGACAATAGATAAAAATTTTATAATAGTATAGAACAACAGAAGTTTATAGATTGTAGCAATTAAAAAACTTTAGAATATATTATAATTACATATAGTAAAAGGGGTGGGGATATGGATAGTTTGCTGTCAGGAATAAGTGCAATATCTATTAAAGATATAATTATGATAGTAATTGGATGCATACTAATTTACTTAGCTATATACAAAAAATTTGAACCAACTCTGTTACTTCCTATGGGGTTTGGAGTAATAATGGCTAATTTACCATTGTCAGGAGCTATAACTCAATTGTTTGGAGATAGTAAGGTAGTTGGTATATTAGATTTACTATTTTCACAAGGAATAGCAACGGAACTATTTCCACTTTTAATATTTATAGGAATAGGCTCAATGATTGATTTTGAACCACTACTTCAAAAGCCATTTACAATATTTTTAGGAGCATCAGCTCAACTTGGAATATTTTTAACTATAATAGTAGCTTTAATATTTGGATTTGACTTAAAAGAAGCTGCATCTATAGGAATAATAGGGGCTGCTGATGGACCGACTTCTATATTTGTAGCATCTCAACTTGCCAAGAATTTACTTGGACCAATATCTGTAGCAGCATATTCTTATATGGCACTAGTGCCTATCATTCAGCCATTTGCTATAAAACTTGTTACAACAAAGGAAGAAAGAATGATAAGAATGAGTTATACTCAAGGCAAAGTATCTAAAAGAACTAAAATATTATTTCCTATAGTAGTTACAGTAATAGCAGGTATAATAGCACCACAATCAATACCTCTTATTGGATTTTTAATGTTTGGTAACCTAATGAAAGAATCAGGTGTTGTAGAAGGATTATCTAAATCTGCTCAAAATGAACTTGTAAATATTTGTACAATATTACTAGGTCTATCTATAGCATCAACTATGAAAGGTGACGATTTTCTAAAAACATCTACATTACTTATAATGTGTATGGGACTTATAGCATTTATATTTGATACAATAGGTGGAGTATTATTTGTAAAAATTATAAATATATTTAAAAAAGAAAAGATAAATCCAATGATTGGAGCAGCTGGGATATCTGCATTTCCAATGTCAGCTAGAGTAGTTCAAAAGTTGGCTACAAAGGAAGACCCTCAAAATTTTATATTAATGTATTCAGTAAGTGCTAATGTATCAGGTCAAATAGCATCTGTTATAGTTGGTGGTCTTATACTTGGACTATTATCTTAGGGGGGATATATTATGATTGAGGGATTAAAATTAATGGCTACTGGAATGTGTGGTGTATTTTTAGTTACGGGTATAATTTATTTTGCTATAAAGATATTAAATAATTTTGATAAATAAATTGATTAAAGTCCTCTTAAATAAGAGGATTTTTTTGTACTAAAAATGCAAATACTTTATTTAAAGAGGTGAAAATATGATAAGAAATCGTAAAGTAAAAGATCCAATAGTAGCTATAACTAAAGGAATGAGTGAAGGTAGGTCATTAGAAAAAGCCCTAGATTTACTTCCTATGGATAAAATTATACAAAAAGGAGATAAAGTAATAATAACTCCTAACTGGGTAAAAGATAAATCACCTAAAGATGGTGTAGTCGTAGGTCCTAAAACTTTGAAAAAGCTTATACAATACATAAAAACAAAAGAACCATCAAAAATAGTTATAGCAACTGGGTCAGGAGGAGCTAAAACTCCTGATGTTATGAAAAGTGT
>NZ_CATXCO010000212.1:0-4112 GCF_958366745.1 uncultured Romboutsia sp. | reverse complement strand
GTTTATCAGGTAGAAGGATTTATAGGAAAAGATGAGGATGAAATTTATTTTATTCCACGAAAAGTTTGCTAGGAGGAGAGTAGAATGAGTAAATTAAAAAAGGCAATGTACTTATTAGTTGGATTAATAGCCTTTGTACTAGGTTTTATAGGAATATTTTTACCACTGCTACCAACAACACCATTATTTTTATTAACATCATTTTGTTTATTAAAAAGTAGTGAAAAATTAAATGAAAAGTTTATGCAAACTAAGATGTACGAAAAATATGTAAAATCATTTGTAGAAAAAGGTGGAATGACTTTAAAAGCAAAACTTTGCTTAACAGTTCCAGTATCACTATTACTACTGTTTATGTTTATAACTATAGAAAATACAATGATGAGAATGATAATCATAATAATGTGGTTGGCAAAAGTAATAGTATTTACAAGGATGAAGACAATAAAAGTTGAGACAAATAGGGAGGCATATGATGGTCAATAAAAGATTATTATCACTTTGTGATGAGTCAAAAAAATGGATAGGTATGACAGTTTTAATGAACTGGATATCTATAATATGTAATATTGCAATAGTAGTTTATATAGGTAATGTAATAGATAAACTATATAATAATGATTTTAATATAAATATTTTAGGTTCAGCAGTATTTATAGTAGCAATGTTAGGAATTAGATTTGTATGTAATTTCTTATCAACAAAGTTTTCTTCTAAATCTTCAACAGAAGTTAGAAAGGGCTTAAGATCAAAAATATACCAAAAGTTATTAGATTTAGGTGTTAACTATAAAGATACAATATCAACATCATCAACTGTACAAATATCAGTAGATGGAGTAGAAGCCTTAGAAATATATTTTGGTAGATATTTACCTCAATTATTTTATAGTTTATTAGCACCACTTACACTATTTGTAGTGGTAGCACCAATAAGCTTTAAAGCTGCTATAGTACTATTAATATGTGTACCTTTAATACCAGTATCAATAGTAGCTGTAATGAAATTTGCTAAAAAGTTATTAGGAAAGTACTGGGGTATATATACTAATCTAGGAGATTCTTTCTTAGAAAACTTACATGGACTTACAACATTAAAAATATATGACTTAGATGAAGAAAAAAATGAAGAAATGAACAAAGAAGCTGAAAACTTCAGAAATATAACTATGAAAGTATTATCAATGCAATTAAACTCTATAAATATTATGGATCTTATTGCTTTTGGAGGGTCAGCTCTAGGTATAATAATAGCTACAAATCAATATAGTCAAGGAAATATAACTATAGGTCAAGTACTTATAATAATATTACTTTCATCAGAATTCTTTATACCACTTAGACTATTAGGATCATATTTCCACGTAGCTATGAATGGTATGGCTGCAAGTGATAAAATATTTAATTTATTAGATGCAGAAATAGAAAAGATCGAAAACTTAACTAAAGAAGAAATGAATTTATTAAAAGATATAAATATAGAAATAAAAAATGTAGACTTTAGTTATGACAAAGAAAGAAAAGTACTTAAAAATGTAAATGTAACTATACCAAAAGGAAAAATGATTGCCTTAGTTGGGGAAAGTGGATGTGGTAAGAGTACTATAACTAACTTACTATTAAAACAAGAAAAAGTAGATAGTGGTGAAATAACACTAAATGGAATAGATTTAAATTATATACCATTTGAAGTATTAACTAAAAAGGTTGGATTTATAAACCATAGTGCATACATATTTAATGGAACAATAGAAGACAACTTAAGAATGGGTAAATTTGATGCAAATGAAAGAGAAATAAATGAAGCACTTAAAAAAGCTAATTTATATGATTTTGTACAAAGCTTACCAGAAAAATTACAAACAAATGTTGGAGAAGGTGGATCATTATTATCAGGTGGTCAAAAGCAAAGATTAGCTTTAGCTAGAACTATAATAACAAATCCTGAAATATATATATTCGATGAAGCAACTTCAAATATAGATGTAGAAAGTGAAGAAAAGATATGGAGATCTATATATGAGTTATCAGAAAATAAAACTGTTATAGTAATATCTCATAGATTGGCTAACGTTAAAAATGCAGATAACATCTATGTATTAGATAAAGGTAATATAGTAGAAAGTGGAAGTCATAAAGACCTTATGATGTATAATGGAAAATATGCACAATTAGTAAATCATCAAAATAACTTAGAAAGTATATACAATGATGAATTAACACAAAAGGAGGTGGCTATAAGTGAATAATAGACAATCAGGTATGAAAATTATGGCAAGGCTTATAAAAATACTTAAGCCACTAGCACCAGTTATGATGATAACAATAAGCTTTGGAGTACTAGGATTTTTAGCTGCAATAGCAATAACAACTTTTGGAGGCGTTGCTATTGCTACAAAGCTTGGAATAGATATGTCAGTAACATTTAAAACAAGTATAACTGTAATAATAGTATGTGCAGTACTTAGAGGATTACTTAGATATATAGAACAATATTCAGGTCATTATATAGCCTTTAAGATACTTGCAATACTTAGAGATAAGGTATATAAAGCACTTAGAAAATTAGCACCATCAAAGCTAGAATCTAAGGAAAAAGGAAATTTAATTTCAGTAATAACAAGTGATATAGAATTATTAGAAGTATTTTATGCTCATACAGTAGCTCCAATAGCTATAGCAATAATTACTTCTATAATAATAGCGTTAGTTTTAGGAAGTATTAATATATACTTTGGATTAATATCAGCAGGATTCTATATAATAGTAGGTTATGTAATACCAGTTTTCTCTTCTAAATATGGAAATAAGGCTGGAGTAGAATATAGAGAAGAATTTGCTAAAACAAATAGTTTCTTATTAGAATCATTAAAAGGTATAAAAGAAGTATTATTATTTAATCAAGGTGAAAAAAGATTAGCTAAAATAAATGAAAATAGTGATAGACTAAATGCTAAATTAGATGATATCAAAAAACATGAAGGTATAATAAGAGCTTGTACAGATGTAACTATAATGATAGCTATATTAACTTTCTTATTTGTTGGTATACACTTAATGCAAAATAATGTATTAAATTTAGGAGAGTTAATAGTAGCAATAGTACTATTATCTAGTTCATTTGGTCCAGTTGTAGCTTTAAGTAACTTATCAAATAACTTAATACATACTTTTGCTTGTGCTCAAAGATTATTTGATATATTAGATGAAGTACCAGCAGTTGATGAAGTAGAAGGTGAAATAACTCTTAAAACTTCAGAAATGTCTATAGAAAATATGGACTTTAACTACGGTGATAGAAATGAAAAATTATTAAATAATATAAACCTAGATATAAGAAAAGGTGAAAAAATAGCTATACTTGGAGAAAGTGGATGCGGTAAGAGTACATTACTTAAGCTTATGATGAGATTCTGGGATGTAAACAATGGATCAATAAACATAGATAATAAGAATATAAAAAATGTGCCAACTAAGACTTTAAGAAAAACTCAAACTTTGGTTACACAAGAGACATTCTTATTTAATGATAGTATAGAAAATAATATAAAAATAGGTAAAATAGATGCTACTGAAGAAGAAGTAATAGAGGCTTGTAAAAAAGCATCAATACATGATTTTATAACTACTTTACCACAAGGATATAAAACTAATGTTGGAGAGTTAGGTGGAAATTTATCTTCTGGAGAAAGACAAAGATTGGGTATAGCTAGAGCTTTCCTACATGATGGAGATATATTAATACTTGATGAACCTACAAGTAACTTAGATACTTTAAATGAAGCTGAAATACTAAAGAGTTTAGAAAATCATTGTAAAGACAAAACAGTTGTAATGGTATCTCACAGAAAATCAAGTGCAGCTATATGTGATAAAAAGATTTATGTAAAAAATAATACATTAAGTTACAACTAAAGGTGAGATTATGACTAGAATAGAAAAAGAAAAACAAACTATAAATCTTATGATAAATATATATTGTAGAAAAAAGCATAAGCATAAAAATGGATTATGTGAAGATTGCCAAGAACTATTAGAGTATGCACATAAGAGACTTGATTTTTGTAAGTTTGGAAATGAAAAGAGCTTTTGTAGTAAATGTCCGATACATTG
>NZ_CATXCO010000211.1:0-4132 GCF_958366745.1 uncultured Romboutsia sp. | reverse complement strand
CATAAAGAGTATTGACAAAAATAAAAGAGCGTAGACTTTGTCTACGCTCTGAGCCTATCAAATTAATTGATAGGCTTTTTTTTTGAAAGGTTGTGATATATGTGAAATGGGAAATTTATAAAAATTTAAAATTTCTTAGGCAAGAAAAAAATTTAACAGTTGATGAATTATCTAAATTATCGGGAGTATCAAAAGCGAAGATACTTTCTATAGAAAGAGAACTTTCTTTCGAGCATAATATAGAAGATATAGCAAGGTTAGCTTTAGTATTAGATGTAACTGTAGATGATTTTGTGTGTCAAAAGTTCTATGAAGAATAGAGGTGATTTTGTGGAATTAATGATTTCAAGGAATGTAAGAAATTATAGAGAAAGTAATTCTTTAAGCATAAAAGAAACATCAGAAAAAATAAAAATCAATTATAAGATGGCTCAAAATATAATATCTTGCAATAGAAATAATATTAGATTAGAAGCAGTTTATAATATAGCGAGGTCTTTAAATATTAGTATAGATGATTTGCTATTTAAAAATATATTCAAAAATTAATTTATGAACCCAATACAACGCAAGAAAGAGGTGTAACTTAAGGATGACAATTATTGTCCAAAATGTAAATCAAGACATAAAAATGCATAGAATATGGGACTAAATATGAATTATATGAGTAATAAGGAAAAAATTACAAAATATCATTGACGAACTGACATATTTTTGATTTTATATATAAAAATATATTGAAATGTATTTAAATGTATTGAAAATAACAAATTAAAATAATAGATTTGGGAGAGTATGTTATGAAAAAATTATTCAATATGGATGCAAAGAAAAGAAATATAATAGTTGCAAGTATATTAGGAGTTACTATAGGTGGATTAAGTATGTTTGGATTAAATCATAAAAATAAAGAGTTAGTTCAAAAAGAAAAAATACAACAAGAAGAATTAGCACAACAAGAATCAGAAGAAAACAATAAAAATAAAGATGAAGAAGAGCTAAAAGCAGAAGTAAGTAATGAAGATGAAGCAGTTGAAGAAAAAATTGCAGAAGATATAAATATCGAAAAAGAAGAAACTAATGTAGTAAATAATGTAAATAATGCTAAAACAACGACTACACAACCAAATACTGTAAGTAGAAATAAAGAAACTGCAACACAATCAAGTAATTCAAGTACTACTAAAGAAACTACTACACAAGTAACTATTTCAAATAATAACAATAATAACAAGGAAAATACAAAACCAAGTGCATCATCAAACGATGATTCTTATTCAAATGTTGATTGGGATAAGGTAGGAGAAGTATTTGAAAACTCAAATTGGACTCAAATTGGTTCGGGGTATATAGACGGTCCGAATGGAAATACTTGGGAAAAGTATGAAGGTGCTTATGATGGAGATATAAAATCTGAAAATATTTATGGTAAATAATAAAAAAGAGATATTCAAATTTTATTTGAATATCTCTTTTTTTATTTAATTGATAAGATTTGGAGGTGTAAATATGAAAGTATATAAAAAAATATTAAGTATTTTATTATTAGTTGTATTAAGTTTTAATACTGTAATTGCTTTAGAAGCGAGAAGTGCTAAAATAGAATATATTGGAAAAGTTACTTCATCTACAGGTTCAACGGTAGGTAGATTTAAGGTAAATGGACAGTGGGCATTTTGTGTAGACCATGCTAAAACTAGTCCTCCGAGTAATACTTCGTATGACTCGGGTTCTATTTATAATAATGAATCAATAAGAGCTATTTTATATTATGGATATGGAGGTATAGGAAATGAAATAGGTACTAGTAATGATGCATGGGTTGCAACAACCCTAGCCTTAGATTCAGTAATGAATAATAATGATTCAGCATATCGAAGAAAGATACCTGGATATTCTATTTTAATGGATCATGCACAAAAAAAGGATGCACCAAGTACAGATGCTTCTTTTAGCAAAAGTAGTGTAACTAGTTCTGTATCGGGAGATAGGCAAGTATCAGAAACTATAACTTTTAATGCTGATTATAGAAATTCAATTACTTTAGCTGTTCAATCGGGAACTACTATAGTAGTAGATGGTAAGTCATATACAAATGGAAATGTAACTATTAACGGTGGACAATCATTTTATATAACAGCACCTTTAGACTATTCAAACAATGTAGTTTACTCTAATATAAAACCTTCTCTAAAAATATATCAATCTATATTGTATATGCCAACCAGCTCTAAATATCAAAGGTTAGGACAGGGAATGGAACAAGACCCACCTCCGATACAAAATTTAAGTGTTGAGTTTAAGGCAAGGCAAAGAAATATTACAGTTTTACATAAAAATAGGCATGATGGAAGTATATTACTCCAAGAAAATGATAAAAAAAATATAGGTTCAAATTACACTTATTATCCTAAAAATCCATTATATAAAGATGGAACTACATTTATACCAGAATCAACTAATAGTAAATCTGGAACTGTGCCGAATCAAGACTTAACAATAGAGTTTTGGTACAATGCACAACAAAATATAACTATACAACATATTGACAATAGAGATGGAAGTATAATAAGTCAAGAAAATGAGAAGAAAAATCGAGGGGAACAATATAGTTATTCTCCTAAAAACGATTTAAAAAAGGGTGATTACACATATAGACCTATTTCAAATCAAGTACAATCGGGAACTGTTGGAAATAGTGATATAACAATCAAGTTCTATTATGATGTTCCTCTGATTAAAGCAGGACTTAAAAAGATTCAGATATATACTGAACAAGCTGATAAGGGACTACCTGTAAAGGTAGAGATAGATAAAAAGTATATCTATGATGAAAATATAGCCGATATGAGCAATTCAAAAATCAAATTAGGCTTATATGATAATAGTAATAATGAAGTAATTTCAAAAGAGTTTACTGCGAAAACATTACCCGAAATGTTAGACATGACAATACCTTCAACAAAGCTAAAAAAAGATTCAAGTAAATCATATACTCTAAAAATAGAGGGGTATGATTCAAATATGGTTGATGTAATAAGTAATGCAATGAGTTTAACTACAGATGGTTATACATCAAGTGAAAAAATAATAAAAGTAGATTCTTCAAAGCAAGATAATTTATCATATCGTGGAGTTGTAATGACTGAAAGAGAAGTCGGAAAAAATATGAAAGTTTATTATGAAACATTAGATATTCCTTTAGAAAGAATAAAAAGAATGAGAACAGGGTATGGATTTGAAGTGCCTTTAGATTTGACTTATATAAATGAGATAGGGTCAAATGATTTAGATTTTTCTTTTGATTTTAAAGCGCAAGATGAAATAGTAGATAAAAGTTACATTGAGTATAGTAGCAAAAATGGTGTATCTACAGTAGCTTTAGAAAATACTAGTAAAAAATCATCTACTAATAACAATGTAACTATATCAAAACAAAAATTTGAACTTCAACATATAAATGTTGAAAAAAGAACTGGTGCTTTATTTAATGACAATCAAGTAAATAATCAAGATTCAAGAATACAATATGACCTAATAGATGGTGGAAGAAAGTTTTACTTACCTATTTGGGCGAGGATTGGTGATTATCAAGCAAATGTAGAAAGTACAAAAGATATTGGTATAAATAAAATAAATGTAGAAATAGGATATGATATTAATATATATGCACATATGTATGCACATATGGATTCAGAATCTATTTTAGATGATGCAATTATTTTAGAGCCGATTGATTCAGATAACCCATTCCCTAATGGAATACCAAAAGGATGGACAAAAGAAAATCTAGACGCATTAAATGAAATGTTAGATGAGAAACTTAATAAAGGTAATTTAAGTATGTCTAGCATTTTTGGAAAGAAAAAATAAAAGTATATAAGTATTAAAATAGAACTTGGATTAATCTAAGTTCTATTTTATTGAAAATTGTTCCCTGAGAACAATTTTTAAGTTTATATATCGTAAAATTTTGAATTTCTGTGAAAGGAGTGAAAATGTGCGAGGTTTTATTTTAAATATGATTATGGTATTTGTGGGATTTTATTTGACTGTAACGGGAATGTTTTTGTCAATGGAGAGTTTCAAAAGAAATACTATAATCTTAACAATGATTGAGTCAGCAAAAATA
>NZ_CATXCO010000210.1:0-4138 GCF_958366745.1 uncultured Romboutsia sp. | reverse complement strand
AACATCAACAACATCAATAACTCCCTCAGGCAAATCATCCTTAGTTAAATAATCTAACATAAAACACCTCCATATCTTATAATCCTACAATATATATTCGATAAACATATATCCACATCCTACTAAATTCTTTAAATTTTTTAATATTTAACTAAAAATAAAATGCCTTAAACTATTGGTAAAACTATATTAGGAGGTAAACATTATGAAATGGTATCTAGACTTTGGACATGGAGGAAAAGACTCTGGGGCAGTTTCTGCTAATAAAATAAAAGAAAGCGATACAGTCTTAAAAATAGGAATGTTAATAAAAAATAACCTAGAAAAAAATAATGAAAAAGTAATAACTACACGTGAAAAAGACCTATACTATTCGCTAGATTACAGATCATCTAAAGCAAATAAAGAAAACTGCGACTACTTTATAAGCCTACATATGAACTCATCAACTAATAAATCTGCCAAAGGAGTTGAGGTATGGGTATATGATGAAAAAAGCAAGGTATATAACTTAGCAAAAAATATCTGCACTAATTTATCAAAAGATATAAACACACCTAATCGTGGTGTTAAAATCTCAAAAAACTTTTCAGTTCTTAGAAAAACTAAAATGCCATCACTTTTAATAGAAATAGATTTTATCTCAAATTCTACTGTAGAAACTTCCCTTCAGTCTGAAAAATATATAAAAGATATTGCTAACACTATTTCTTCTAGTCTACTCGCTTTTGTAAATAAATCTATTGTAGATGATGATGTATTTTATAGAGTGTGTATAGGTGCTTTTAAAGAAAAATCAAATGCTATACTTCTAAAAAATGAAGCTATATCAAAGGGGTTTAGCGATGCTTATATATATTAATTATCTAAAAATATTATAAACATAAAATAGATAGGTCTATTTAACCTGTCTATTTTGTAATTTGGGACTGTAAGTAGGTTTTTGTAAATACAAACTTACCTACAGTCTTTTTTATAATTTGCTGAACCAAATCTGATTAGATAGTCGCTTTTTTAATTTAAAATAAAAATCTCTAGTTTTTCCCTTTGAATATGACATACAAATTTATCTATAAATTGGCTTAACTCTAAAATCTCATCTATTAGGCTATTTATTTCATATTATTTACTTAAAATTTGCTTTAGTTCATCAAAAATTAACAATATCTTCTAAACAGAGTTGATTGCTATCTAATTTTGACTTTTTTTATCCTAAGAACAACAAGATCTATTTCATTTAAATAGGAAGAAGAAAAAGCCTCCCATAATTAAAGGACAGATAAATGGAGCTATAAATGATACAGCTAATGCCCCGGAAGCACTATATTCGCTAATTGCAGGAACTGCTGAAAGTAATAATAATGGAACTATGCAACATAGAGATAGTGGTAAAAATCTTTTTAAGTTTTTCTTAGTTTCTTTATTCATTTTAAAATTACCTCCATATATTTTATGAGATAATATTACTTAAAAAGTATGAAAAAATTATGAATTTAAATTTATTTATATTTCTAGAGTTTATTCATATTTTATTCATACTTTTTCAATATTATATTCTTAAAGAAAATAATATTGAAAAAAGGATGTGTTTATATGAAGAAGTCATTAATAGGAACATTAGCATTAGGTCTAATAATAGGTACAGGTGCATTAACTGTAAAATCATTTGCAAATGAAAGAACAGTAGATACTCAATTATTTGTTAATAAAACAAATCCAGTAGTATCAACAACAGATAACCAAAGTTCATATCAGCAAGATGCAGGGTTTAAAGTATTAAACCAAGAGACAAATCAATTTGAACAAATAGATGATAGTAATTATAGAAATTCTAATCCTAACTATGGACAATGCTGTCCTTATATGAATTATGGGAATTTTGGAAATTAAAATATAAATTAAATGGCTAAAAATAATAAAAATGGAGTTATAATCAGATAGATATAAACTCATTAAAAAATGCTAGGGTATTTCTAGCATTTTTTTATTACAATAAAAAGAGGTACGATAGAATTAGAAAAGAAAAGAGTGAGCATATAATTAATATAGTAAAAATACCTTTAAATGTGGAAATATAGGTTAAAAATTTTAAAGTGTATTAAATTTTGATTTAAGGATAATCTAAGTATGAATTAAAAATATATTACTAGTTTACACATAATAAATAATTTATTAATATAACAAAATGTCTTATAAGTATATACTTATAAGACATTTTTATTTTATTATTCTACTCTTAGATTGCCTCTAATCATGCCCATCCAACAAGTAAATGATATATCTTGTCCATTAGGGTTTATCTCAGCAATTACATCACCTTTACTTAAATCTATATACTTATCATATTGAGGGAAGTACATAGCATTATTACAAGATGTCAATTCTTCAACTTTTATAGTAAGTCTAACGGGGATATCACCTTTTATAATAGGACTTGATGCTTGATATCCATATCGATTAGCTGTGATAGTAACCTCTTGATATCCATCTACAACAGGTGCAAGTTCTCCAGAAGACTGAGATATACCACCTAAAATAGGTATATTAATTCCTGTTAGCGCTAAACCTCTTTGTCCCATAGAAAGACCTAATATTATTATAAATACACCACTGTATTTAAATATATTATTGCTTAGCGACTTACTTAACCTAGATGAAATATATCCAAATCCTAGCATTAATGGAACAGTACCAATAGAAAAAGCAAACATTGATAAAGCGCCCATTACAAAGCTACCAGTTCCAAGTGCATAAAGTTGCATAGTTTGTAGTGGACCACAAGGCATAAATCCATTTAAAAGCCCCACCACAAAAGGATTTTTGTTACCTTTACCACAATTTTTTTTCATAAAAGGAATACTTAAATTAATATTTTTAAACAATTTTATTCCAAACATATTAAGTCCAGCTATTACCATAAATAGTGCAGCAAATAGTTGGATAAATCCTTGCATTTTCATAGATATTGAAAATACAGAACCTAGAGCACCAATTATTCCTCCAAGTAATGTATACGAAATTACTCTACCAAGATTATATTTAAGTGCAGTATTAAAAGATGATTTTTTACTTACAAGTAAATTATCTTTATCTAGAGTCTGTGTAAGCATTATTCCACCACACATACCAACACAATGAAGAGATGATAATAATCCTACCACAAATAACATAAAAAGTGATGCATTTGAAAGTAGTGAATTCGTATCATATCCAACTAATGAATTACTACTTAGATATAGCATTATAATTACCATCGATCCTAAGCATAAAAACTGGCTTATAGAGTTTTTAGAGGTTGAATAACCTGCCTTTTTTATAGCTTTTTTAATTTCATTTTCACTTAAAATTTCATTTTCATACATAGTTATAACATTTGATTTATTATGGCTTGCTTTTACATTGAAAATACCGTTTAAAGACTTTATTTCTTCTTCGATTGCAGTTTCACATGATTTACAGTGCATTCCATAAACATCAAATGATTTAGTAATTTTACTCAATAAATTCACCTCATTTAAGATATTTTTCAAGATATTATAACTTTAGATTATGAAAAAAAGATGAAGATAAATAAATAAAATTAAATTCATAAGTTATTTACAATTATATGATATTTTTTGTTATATTAATAAATAATGAAAAGGAGGAAGACTAATGTTTAATATACTTATAGTAGAGGATGAGATAAAAATCACTCAAGTTATAAAAGCCTATTTGGATAAAGAGGGATATCATTGCATAGTAGCAAATAATGGAGAACAAGCTCTAGAATTCTTCTTAAAAAATAGTATAGATTTAATTATTTTAGATAGAATGTTGCCTGATATCAGTGGAGAGGAAATTTGTGAAAAAGTAAGAGCAATATCTAAAGTACACATTATTATGTTGACAGCTAAAACAGAGGATAGTGATAAAATAGATGGTTTTAATATAGGTTGTGATGACTATGTTTGTAAACCTTTTAATGTTAAAGAGTTAGTTTTGAGAGTTAAAGCAGTTTTTAGAAAAATGGATGTAGAAAATAAAGATTTATTAAAGTTTTCAGATGAGCTTGAAATAGATATGAACTCTCATGAGGTTAAAGTAAGAGGAAAGAAAGTTGAATTATGTTAAATAAAAACGATATTGTAGAAGTTGA
>NZ_CATXCO010000209.1:0-4172 GCF_958366745.1 uncultured Romboutsia sp. | reverse complement strand
TTCATCAAATACCTTTCTTCTATTAACAGGATTATTGCTAAGTATTTCATCAACTTTACCCTGTTCTACAATTGAGTATCCATCCTTACCTATACCTGTATCTAATAGTATTTCTTTTATATCTTTCAATCTACAACTTTTATTATTTAAGAAAAACTCACTTTCTCCTGTTCTATAAGCTCTTCTTTTTATAGTAACTTCGCTAAATCCTAAATCTAATTTATTATCACTATTATCTAGTGTTATAGCTACTTCACAATAGTTCATAGCCTTTTTAGACTCCGTTCCTACAAATATTACGTCTTCTAATTTATCTCCTCTCAGGCTTTTAGCACTTTGTTCTCCTAAAACCCATCTAATAGCATCTGATATATTACTTTTTCCACTACCATTTGGACCAACTATTGCTGTTATTCCCTCATTGAAAACTATCTCTGTTTTTGTAGGAAATGACTTAAATCCTTTTATTTCAAGTCGCTTTAAATACAACGTCCTCTCTCCCTTCAATGATAAAACTAAAGGTTGTATATTTTATATAAACTTTCATAAATATGATTCATGTTAGTTTCTACTTCAATGTTATCATCTAATACAATCTCTAATGTATTTGTATCTATAATTTCTTCTTTAGTTTTTAATATTACGTTTAATTCATTTTTCATATAATTACTATTACTTTTTTTATTACCTATTATTTTAGATATGTTCTTCTTATTCGTCTTAACTAATATATTACTTTTAACCTTATTTTCTATAACAATAGATTTTAAGTAATCTTTAATCATTTCAGATTCTACTAATTCTCTAAATGCTGGATGATAAGGTCCATCAAGTATAGCCTTACCAAGTTGTATATCGTCTGTCGCTTGAAGTCCTACTCTTATTACGTTTATATTATTAACATAAAATAAAGCTAAAAGTTTCTTTACTATTTGTACACTCTCTTCTAATGTGAATGGACTATATTTTCTCTCATTTAATAAATTTTCAAGCCCTGTTTCTTTTACTACTAACGTTGGATATATTCTTACACAATCAGGCTTCATTTCTATAAATTTCCTTGCAGTTTCTATACACTTTCTTTCTGCATCAGATGGAAGACCTACCATCATTTGAAGTCCTAATTGTATACCATAATCCTTTATTAATTTTGCACTTTTAAATACTTCCTCTGCATGATGCCCTCTTATACTATCTCTAAGTACATCTTCATCTAAAGATTGCACACCAAGTTCAATTATACTAACTTTATATTCTTTTAACATTTTCAGTATATCTTCATCTATGCAGTCTGGTCTTGTAGACATTCTTATATCATTGACTAATCCTTTATCTACATATTCCTTAGCTACAGATAATAAACTTTTTTGTATATCTACATCTATTGCAGTAAAGCTCCCTCCAAAAAATGCAATTTCAACATTAGCATCTTTGTCTATAGTAGTTAAATATTCATCTACTATATTTTTTACATCTTCACTAGTTATGTCTGTGCTAACCCCTGTTATCTTCTTTTGATTACAAAATATACAATCATGAGGACAACCTCTATGAGGTACAAATATAGGTATTATTCTTTTTTTCATTTATTATCACCCTTTACTATAAACTCTTTTAAATTCTAATTAATATTATCTAATGCTTTTCTTGCAGCAACTTGTTCTGCTTCTTTTTTACTTTTACCTTCTCCAAATCCTAAAATCTTACTATCTATACCAACTTGCATAACAAATTTCTTATTATGGTCTGGACCTTTTTCATCTATTAATTTATACCATATATTAACTTCACCTTTGCTTTGTAAAACCTCTTGAAGATGAGTCTTATAATCTCTAAATATTTTTCCTTTTCTAGAGTTTGTAATTATATCTTTCATATATGTTAATATAAATTTAGAAGCTTCTCTAAGTCCTCCGTCTAAATAAATTGCTGCTATAACTGCTTCAAAAGCATCAGCAAGAATAGATATTCGTTCTCTTCCCCCAGTTGCTTCTTCTCCTTTTCCAAGTAGCATATATTCTCCAAGTTTTATACTAATAGCTACTTCACTTAATGATTCTTCACACACTATATTAGCTCTTAACTTAGTAAGTTCTCCTTCAGGTAATTCTGTTTCTTTTTTAAATAAGTAATCACTTATGACTATACTAAGTATAGAGTCTCCTAAGAACTCCAATCTTTCATTAAAGTTATACCCTTTATTTTCATTAGAATATGAACTATGAGTAAGTGCTTCTAATATATATTCTTTATTATTAAATCTATATCCGATAATATTTTCAAATTGAGCTATGCTGTCTAATATATTTTTGTTTAATTTCATTATAATACCTCCGAATTAACTTTCCTAGCTTATAGTGTACTATTTTTCTAAAAGTATTGCAAAATAAAATTAGTTTTTAACTATGTTCTATAAAGTATTTTATATATTATTTACTTTAAAATAAATATATTTATAATTTAAACTTTATTATATAAATTGCATAAATTTTTCATTATTATAATATTTTTATAACTTTAAGTTTTTAACTTAAATATATATTTTACTATGTATTTAAGTTGGAAAGTTTTATATTATATAGAAATGCCTATGAGACTTTTATCTCATAGGCATATTAGTTTATATTTAATTATTCTTCACAATCACAATCTGTACAACTATAATCGTCATCATCAGAAGATAATATTATAGCTTTACAATTCGGACAAACTACATCAACTTCATCATCATATAATAACTCTTCATCTATTTCTACTAAGTCATTACAGTTTGGGCATTCCATTTCTATAAAACTAAGATCATCGCAATCTTCATCTAGCTCGTCATCATCATATATGTCATCTTCTATATCTGATAAATCTTCATCTATAGACTCAACATATTCTGCTAAATCACACTGTTCTTCATCTAGTTCTACTATAGAATCTGCAAAACTTTCTAATACATCTATTATCTTATGTATTATTTTCCCTTCCTTAGTTTCTTTTGATATCTCTAACCCTTCAGCTAGACCTTTAAGATATGCTACTTCTTCATATAAATATTTCATATGTACCCCTCTCTTTCTTTTTTATATAAATTAAAAGCCCGTACATCTTTATTATTAAGATATACAAGCTTTTTATACATAAAAAACTAAACTCTTGATAAATATTCTCCAGTTCTAGTGTCTATTTTTATTTTGTCACCTTGATTTATGAATAAAGGAACTTGAACAACTGCTCCAGTTTCAACTGTAGCTGCCTTAGTTACGTTACTTGCTGTATCTCCTTTTATTCCTGGTTCAGTTTCTACTACTTCTAATTCTGCAAAGTTTGGAGCTTCAACTTGGAAAGCTTGACCTTGATAGAATCTTATAGTAGCTACTTCATTTTCTTTTAAGAATTTTATAGCATCTTCAACTTGCTCATAGTTTAATGGTATTTGATCATATGTTTCTTCATCCATGAAGTAGTATAATTCACCATCATTATATAAGTATTGCATTTGTCTTGTATCTATATGAGCTTTAGGGAATTTATCACTTGGGTTGAAAGCTTCTTCTCTTATAGCTCCTGTTTTTAAGTTTTTGTATTTAGTTCTAACGAAAGCTGCTCCTTTACCAGGCTTTACGTGTTGGAAATCAACTATTAAACATGGTTGACCATCTTTTTCAAATGTTACACCTTTTCTGAAATCACTTGCATTTACCATTTTGTCCCTCCATATAAAAATAATTTTATTCTTCGATACTTAGGATTAATTCAATTATATTATTATTATAATCAAATCTCTAAATTTAATTTTAGGCAAATATTTCTCTAGATTACTAGTTTGCCCATATCTATCCTTTTATTATCGTATACTCTGTAAATTATATACTCTATTGTAATCTTGTCAAGTAAATTATAATTATTTATATACTATTAACTAATGCATTTATCGCTAATATATATCCATAAAAACCAAAGCCTGATATTTGCCCAATACATGCACCTGCTGTAACACTCTTCTTTCTAAATTCCTCTTGTCTTTGATGAATATTAGAAATATGTACTTCTACACAATTAATATTGATAGATTTAATTGCATCATAAATCGCATAACTATAATGACTAAAAGCTCCTGGATTTATAACTACTCCATCAAATATATCACTTGCTTCATGAAGTTTATCTATTATTTCTCCTTC
>NZ_CATXCO010000208.1:0-4178 GCF_958366745.1 uncultured Romboutsia sp. | reverse complement strand
AAAGAAAATAGCCATTTAATATAAGTAAAAATGGTTATTTTGTCTACAATCTGAAATACTTTTATCATATTGATAAAAGTATTTTTTAATTTATGTTTTTAGTTGCAGTAATAAAATAAATATTGTTTATAATACAATGTTTATATCTTTTCCACAGTTATCACATTTGTTATCATCTATGTGCACTGTAGTTGTGTATATACCTCTAGTTAATAATTTTTCATTACAATCAGGACAATAAGTATTATTATCAACACCTGCCACATTACCTATATATACATAATTTAGATATCTCTTCGCTATATCTCTAGCTTTTATTATACTCTCTATATCTGTAGGTGGATTATTTAAGTTATATCTTGGAAAATATCTACTTAAATGGAGTGGGATATTTTTATCAACACTAGCTATAAACTTAGCTATATTTTCTATCTCATCTATTGAGTCATTTTCACCTCTTACCATAAGTGTGGTGATTTCTATATGGCAATACTTACTAGCTAAAGCTATTGTATCCAAAACAGGCTCTAGCTTTGCACCACATATATTATTGTAGTATTTATTTGTATATCCTTTTAAATCTATATTCATAGCATCAATATATGGAAGTATTTTTTCTAATGGTTTTTTATTTACATATCCATTAGTAACTAAAACTGTACTTATATCTTTATTTCTTCCTTTTATTTTTTTTACTACATCATATATGTATTCATACCACATAAAAGGTTCATTATAAGTAAATGCTATTCCTATATTATCATTTAATGTTTCAATTATATTTATTAATTTATCTGTTTCTATATATTCACTTTTCTGAACTTGTTGAGATATTTCATAATTTTGGCAAAAACTACAACTCATATTACATCCAAAAGTACCTACTGATAATATATTTTTTCCTGGTTTATAATGACATAAAGGCTTTTTTTCTATAGGATCTATGTTAGCAGATGTTACTTCTCCATAATTTATAGCAATACCTATATTATTTTCTACTGTTCTTACATTACAAACTCCAAATTTATTTTCTTTTAGTATACAATTATGAGGACATAACTTACATCTAATACTGTCTTCTTTTTTATCGTAAAACATTATATTAGATTTCATTATTTTCACCTTCTTTGTATCTTATAACTTCAAATTTTTCTATATTATAATCACTATTTGGATTTATACCACCTTTTTGACAAGCAATGTTTAACTGTTCTTCTACTGTATCAACCCCTTCAAGGTCTGGCAATAAAAGACCTCTGTTTTGTCCTTTACTTACTATTACTCCATATATTTTAGGATTTAATTCTTCTTTTATAGCTTTAATAGTATTTGTTAGTACATCTACTGATATATCAATATCTACAAGCTCATCTTCTGTTACTTCTAAAAATCTAGGATCTGCAATTGCTGCTTGTATTGCATTTCTTATTATTTCATTTGCTACACAATCAGTTGTTGGAAAAATAGTTCCTATGCATCCTCTTAATTGTCCAAACTTTTTAAGAGATACAAATACTCCATGTCTTTCTTCAAGCATTTCTCTAGGTAAATCATTACTTGCTATCATTAATCTTTTGTTTTTAAAGTAATAATTTAAACTTTCTCTAGCTAATTTTACATAAGGATTTGAATTAGATATCTTTTTATTAAAACTTTCTTCTTTAATCTTTAATAATTTATCTAGGTTACTTATATTTTCACCTTCTTGCTTAAATTTCATAACACCATATCCAACACCAAATGGACCTTCATATGATAATAATTCTCCCTGTATACTATTTCCTTCCATATCACCAAGGAGTATATATAAAGACCTTATCCCACATTCTCCAGCTTCTTCAATCATACATTTATCCATATTAAATATATTTACAACATTACCATTTTCCAAGTTTTCAATTAATTCTTTATCAAATTTAGCTCCTTGTGGTGAATACTCATAAGGACCATCTTCTGTTAATCTATGTGATAAATCCCCACTAGCTATTATTACTGTATTTTTGTTTAAGTTTTTTGCAGTTTTTTGTATAGCCATTCCAAATTTATATAATTCTATATCGTTTAATATTGAGTATGTTATATGTACTAACTTGTAATCTGTATAATACTTATTTATAAAATACATTGGAACCATTGTGCCATGATCTAATTCATAATCTTTATTAAATCTTCTAAGTAAATTAGAGTCTATCCCTGCTGCAGATATATTTTCACTTTTACATAAATTTAGAAGTTCATCATTAAACTCTTTATCTATTTCTAATTCTATATTAGTTTCAAAATCTCTAAATTTTATTAAATTTCCTTTTATTTTTTCTTCATTAGATATAGCTATTGCATCTGAAAACATTGTTGCATGAGGTGTTATAACTACAATAGTTTCAGGTTTTAAAATGCTATCTCCTTACCTATACTTTCACATGCATTTATAGTATTTTGTATTTTTTTCTCTTCACCTTTTCCTATACTTGGAATTATTAATGGTGGATGTGGCATTAAATAGTATCCTAATATATTTTTCATTTCATTCCTCCTAACATTGTTTTATATACGCATAAAGCAACGGATATGATTAGTAAAATATTTATTATTCATACACGTTGCTTTATTAAATAATCTATAGTCAGATACTTCTTTACGTAGTTTATAAAAATCAACTTTTTGTAATAGCTTAAGTTTCCCAACGACATAACCTTAAGCTACAGTAAAGAAAAATGAAAGTTCTTGATAAATCTTTAGTTCATTTACAAACCAATTTATGTTAATCATAACCTACATTTTTCTATATTTTAAAACTTAAATTCACAAACTTAGTATTTAGACTTTAATTACTTTTTATTCTTACTATGACCAATATTTTTTATAAGAATAAAATCCTATTTTAAATTTTCAAATAGTAGCTTTTTATACTATATTTATCTATAAATAAAAAATTCGCTTCGCTCATTTCGCCAACGATATATCTTTGCTCACGCTACAGATACATCCGTTACTCAAAAATATTATTTTTTACATTTATAAAGTTATTGATATTACTCATATTCATAGGTTATCCACAATATTTTTCATAATATAATTCCCTTATACGTAAAAAATCCAAACAAAGATTTAATCTTTTATTTGGATTTTTTATTTATTACAATATTTAAGTTTGATTTCTTTTCTAAATAACACTTTGCTTTATTTCTTGTATACCTACCCTATCTATAAAACTAGAAAGTCTTTCTTTTTCTAGTCCATTTTCTTTATAATAACTTAATAAATTATCAATTATTTTTATAACTTCAACTTCGCATAAACCTTCAGCTAATAAATCATACTTTCTTGGATTTAATCCACCTTTTCCACCTACTACTATAAATAACTTTCCATCTAAACCAGATAATACACCAATATCTTTTGTGTATGCATTTATACAAGCATTTTTGCATCCCGCTACTGCAATCTTAACTTTCCCAGGAAGTTCTATACCATGAAACTTTCTAGTAAGCTTCATACCTATACCTATTATAGGATATTTAGATCTTTTGCAAAAGTTAGCTGAACATACTTCAACATTAATTACTGAACATATATTTTTTATTGCAGGCCCCATATTTAATTCTTCCCATATAGTATCTATATCTTCTTCTTTTAAATTACCTATACATATCTTTTGAGCTGAAGTAACCTTTAATGAAGCATTGTATTTTTTTGCTACTTCACCTATTTTTATAAGATTTTCAGGAGTTATGTAACCACCAGGTATTTGTGGTGTTATAGAGTATCTTTCTTTTCCATCTATATTCTTTTGTATCTTTGCATATTTAGCCATTTCGTTTCCTCTCTTGTGTTCTTTATATAAAGGTATATATCCCATATTACCAAATATTAATTAATTTATATATATTCTACATTATATTTATTTTCATAAAAATTTCGATACACTCATGTATCTAATTATATGACACTTGCTACCACTTTGAGCAATATATTGACGAAGCATTTCGGTCACATTCGTTTATCAAAATATTATTTTTTATTTCTAAAATTATTGTTATTACTTATATTTATAGGTTGTCCACAAAAAATTTTATCTTATAATTTACTTATATGTAAAAATACACCCTTATTTAAGGGTGTATCAGATTGTAGACAAAATAACCATTTTTACTTATATTAAATGGCTATTTTCTTTT